>DATCJR010000113.1 GCA_036562685.1 Clostridia bacterium
GACTGTTCATAATGGCTATTTTGTTGATTGGAAATGTATTATGATGAAAAGCTATGACAGCGGTTACACATGGGTTAATGCTGGAGCTACACCGTATTTGGAAACTTACACCTTTGTAAGAGGTCAGATAACTTTAAAAAATGGTACCATTTTGATACCTTATCAAAGATATCCAGTAACACAAGAACAAAATGACTGGCTAAAAGCTCAAAATACTTATGTTTGGAAAGCTGGTCTAAAATATGTGCATTCTGGTGTATTGCTAAGCTATGACGGCGGAAAAACTTTTGAAAAAGGCGGGGAAGTTGACACATTAATAGAAGGCAAGTGGGTTTGGTCAGAGCCTACTATTATAGAGCTTTCAGATAATTCGCTAGTTATGTTGTTGAGAATGGATGGCGCGGGATGTTTGTACAGGAGCAATTCTTATGATGGTGGAAAGAGTTGGAGTGAACCTGAAAAGACAGATATTCCTAATCCAGGAAATAAAGTAAAACTTCTAAAATTTGATGATGGACCTTCCGGTTTGTAAAGGCAGATATCTGTGACCGTGAGACCGTGTACAAACTCTTTGAAGAAGAGCATCCCGATATCGTTGTCAATTTTGCCGCTGAGAGCCATGTGGACAGAAGCATTGAAAACCCAGGTATTTTTCTTGAAACAAATGTCATGGGAACAGCAGTATTGATGGATGCTTGCCGAAAATATGGAATAACCAGGTATCATCAGGTATCAACAGATGAAGTTTATGGCGATCTTCCCCTTGATCGTCCCGATTTATTTTTTACTGAAGAAACACCTATTCATACATCCAGTCCATACAGTGCTTCAAAAGCAGCGGCAGACCTTCTGGTTCTTGCATATTATCGGACTTATCAGTTGCCGGTATCTATCAGCAGATGCTCAAATAACTACGGACCTTATCATTTTCCTGAGAAGTTAATTCCGCTGATGATTGCCAATGCACTTAACGATAAACCCTTGCCTGTATATGGAGAGGGTATTAATGTCCGTGACTGGCTTTATGTAGAAGACCATTGTAAAGCAATAGATTTAATTATCCATAAGGGCAGAGTGGGTGAAGTATATAATATTGGCGGACATAATGAAATGCGTAATATTGACATTGTCAAGATGATCTGTGATGAGCTTGGAAAGCCATATTCTCTGATAAAATATGTTACTGACCGAAAGGGACACGATATGCGATATGCTATTGATCCGACTAAGATTCATAATGAATTAAAGTGGTTGCCGGAGACAATGTTTGTTGATGGCATTAAGAAAACTATTCAGTGGTATTTAAATAATCGTGAATGGTGGGAAACTATCATCAGCGGTGAATATCAGCACTATTATGAAAAAATGTATGGGAACAGATAGACAAAAGATAGGAGAATGTAATGAAAGTATTAGTTACAGGTGTTGCGGGTCAGCTTGGTTACGATGTGGTAAATGAACTTGAAAAGCGTGGACATACTGCTGTCGGTGTGGATGTGGCAGAAATGGATATTACAGACGCTAAGGCAGTAGAAGCAAAAATCACTGAAATTAATCCGGATGCTGTTATTCATTGCGCCGCGTGGACTGCTGTGGATATGGCTGAGGATGATGATAAAATTGAACAAGTTAAAGCTGTTAATATAGACGGCACACAGAACATTGCTAACGTCTGTAAAAAACTCAATTGCAAAATGGTATATGTTTCTACAGATTATGTGTTTAATGGACAAGGCACTGAACCGTGGAAGCCGGATTGTAAAGATTATAAACCACTTTCTGTTTACGGGCAGACAAAGCTTGAAGGCGAGTTGGCGGTAGCCAATACGCTTGAAAAATATTTTATTGTTCGCACAGCATGGGTTTTTGGTAATAACGGTAAGAATTTTATCAAGACTATGCTCAAGCTGGGCAAAACACATTCAACAGTTCGGGTTGTCAAAGATCAGATCGGTACTCCGACATATACAATTGATTTGGCACGTCTTCTGGTTGATATGATTGAAACTGAAAAATACGGTTATTATCATGCAACCAATGAAGGTGGATTTATATCTTGGTATGATTTTGCCGTGGAAATCTACAGGCAGGCCGAAATGGATGTAACTGTCATTCCTGTAACTACAGAAGAATACGGTTTATCAAAAGCCAAACGCCCGCTTAACAGCAGATTGGATAAGAGTAAATTGGCACAAAATGGGTTTAATTTGCTTCCCAATTGGCAAGATGCATTGAATAGATTTTTGAACGAACTAAAATCTGAAGATATTATTAATAATTAAAACAATATGGAGTGAAATTAATTGAAATACGATTATCTGATAGTAGGTGCCGGACTTTACGGTGCAGTATTTGCACAACAAGCAAAATCTGCCGGTAAGTCAGTTCTTGTAATTGATAAACGTCAGACTATTGGCGGTAATGCATATACTGAAAATGTCGAAGGTATTAATGTTCATAAATATGGGGCTCATATTTTTCATACCAATAACAAAAAAGTATGGAATTATGTTAATACCTTTTCAACTTTCAATCGGTTTACTAATTCGCCCGTGGCTAACTATAAAGGTGAGCTCTATTCACTTCCATTTAATATGTATACATTTAATAAAATGTGGGGAGTGGTGACTCCGGAAGAAGCAGCTGCTAAGATTGCAGAACAGAAAAAGGCTGCTGGAATTACCAGCCCTAAGAACCTTGAAGAACAGGCAATTTCTTTAGTCGGCATAGATATTTATGAGAAGTTGATAAAAAGTTATACTGAAAAGCAATGGGGAAGACCTTGTTCTGAATTGCCTGCTTTTATCATCAAACGTCTTCCGGTCAGATTTACTTTTGATAACAACTATTTCAATGCGCTTTATCAGGGAATCCCGATAGGCGGGTATACAAAAATGATAGCCAATATGCTTGATGGTATCGAAATTCGGTTAAATGAAGATTATCTTGAGAAAAAATCTGAGTATGATGCATTGGCTGAAAAAGTTGTATATACAGGTGCAATTGATACTTATTTCGGATATAGTCTTGGTGCACTTGAGTATCGTTCAGTACGTTTTGAAACAGAAATACTTTGTACGCCAAATTTCCAAGGTAATGCTGTTGTGAACTACACGGACAGGGAAACACCCTGGACTCGTATCATTGAACACAAATGGTTTGAGTTTGGCAAGGATATTAATGGTAATGATTTATCTAAGACGGTAATTAGCCGTGAATATAGTTCAGAATGGGAAATCGGAGATGAACCGTACTATCCGATTAACGATGAAAAGAATGGAAAACTGTATATTGAGTACAAAAAGCTGGCAGAAGGCGAGAAAAATATAATCTTCGGCGGCCGTCTTGGAGATTATAAATATTATGACATGGATCAGGTGATAGCAAATTCGCTTGAAAGAGCCGGAATGGAATTAAAATAAATGAATTCATTAGCAAAAAATTCAGTATATAATATATTTTATAAATTATTGAATATAGTTTTTCCGCTCTTAACTTCTGCATATGTAGCGCGTATTTTATTGCCTGACGGAGTCGGAAAAGTTGCGTATGCATTGAATATTGTTCAATATTTCTTACTTGTTGCTGCGTTAGGGCTGCCCAATTATGGGACACGTGAGATTGCCAGAGTAAGAGATGATCGTAATAAATTAAATTCATTATTTTCTGAATTATTTATTATTAATGCTATATCAACAACTATCTGTATATTAGCTTATTATTCTTTGATTTCTTATTTACCTGTTGCTAAGCAAATAAAACACTTTACATTTTAATAGGGCTTTGTATCTTATTAAATTATATTAATGTTGATTGGTTTTTTCAGGGAACCGAAGAGTATAAATATATTACTATAAGAAGTACAGTAATTAAAGTATTATCATTAATTGCTGTATTTTTATTTGTTAATGATGTAAATGACTATATCTTTTATGCCGGAATAAGTTGTGTTGCTATTGCAGGAAATAATATTTTAAATATTATTGGTCTGATTAAGAAAAAAATTAAAATCAGTTTTAAAAGGCTTAATATAACGTCACATCTTAAACCGGTTCTGATTTTACTTTGTACTACCTTATCTATTGAACTATATACTTTATTCGATACCACAATGATCGGAGCTCTCTGTGATGATGCTGCAGTTGGTTATTACACAAATTCAATGCGCATTGTAAAAACAGTTATTGCATTGATAGCAGCAGTCGGCGGAGTTCTGTTGCCAAGATTAAGCATGTATTACAGTAATGGGGAAATAGACAAATGTAAAGAAACAGTTAATAAAGTATTGAATTTAATGCTGTTTTTTATCATACCCGCCGGTGTTGGAATTGGATTTTGTGCATCTGAAATAATTATTTTAATGTACGGCAAAGCTTTTTCGCCGGCAATTCTGACCTTGCAAATAGGTTCTTTGTTAGTGTATGTACTGGGTTTGAGTAATTTATTCGGAACTCAGATTTTGTTAACATTCAAAGACGAAAAGAAATTGCTTATTGCAACAATTATAGGTGCTGTGTCCAATTTAGTTATGAATTATTTCTTTATAAAATTATTTGCTCAGAATGGTGCTGTCGTTGCTTCAATTATCAGTGAGTTACTTGTTACTTTGATAACATTATTTTATGCTTCAAAACATATAAAGATCAGCATTAGTAAAAAAGGATTGCTGTCCAGTGTTATATCAACAATAATCATGATAATATTTATTCTTATTTTAAAGATAATAATAAAGAATTTGTATGTATTATTGGCATTAGAAGTAATAATTGGTTTTTCTGTGTATTTTGTTATGGCATTAATAACCAAAAACCCTGCGCTGTATGAGGCGATAAATGCAATGAAACAAATTATAAAGCCCGATAGGGATAATTCGGTTTAAATATACAGATACAAGGAGTAAAAAACACAATGTCACAAATTAAAGTAACAAAGAACTTAAATGGTATTTCAGGACTTTGTCTTATTGAGCCGACAGTTCATGGTGATGCAAGAGGCTATTTTGTTGAAACATATAATCAAAGAGACATGCAAGAAAATGGTCTGAACATGGTATTTGTTCAGGATAATCAATCTTCTTCATCAAAAGGCGTATTACGCGGATTGCATTTTCAAAAACAATTCCCTCAGGGTAAACTCGTCAGGGTTATTCGCGGTTCTGTGTACGATGTAGCTGTAGATTTACGCCCTGATTCTGCTACATTCGGAAAGCATTTTGGTGTGGAACTTACTGAAGAAAATCATTTGCAGTTTTACATTCCTCAAGGATTTGCGCATGGATTTTTGGTTCTTTCTGATTTTGCAGAATTCTGTTATAAATGTACTGATTTTTATCATGCGGATGATGAAGGCGGTATTGCATGGAATGATCCTGAATTAAATATCAAATGGCCTAAACTTACGGGAGAGTATAGAGGAAATGCTGTTGCAGAAGGATACACTATAGATGGTGTTGCATTAAAACTTTCTGAAAAAGACCAGAAATGGCCGAATATTAAAGACTTATTTAATTTTTAATTACACCTTTAACATCTTTCATAATTAAATATCTTTTTAAAGCATGGTAAAATAAGGTTTTTCTGAAGCACAACATTTAAGAGGGGTTTTAACCCTCTTTTTTATTCTAAGATAAGTAGTTTATATAGATATTATCAGCAAAATTTTCTACCGTTTTGCATAATTTTCATATTTTGCTTTGATTTATTTTACATTATAATTATACTTGAATATGATAAGTTCAAACTATAAAAGATATTTATTTATAACTTTTTTTGTTTTCTTCTTTTTAGTTACTTGGGGATGTGAACAAGAGAACAACTTACCTTTGCCCCCAACTTTAAAATCCGAAATAATAACATATTCTGCACCAGAAGATGCCGGCTCTTATGCCGGAGCAAAGATTTTTGTTAACGGTCAAGAAATTTTTGTATATGAGATTATGGTTAATAAAAGTCATACCTGGAATGCTCAAGCTCCGAACAGGATGGGGGCAGGCTTTGCGTATTTTGATTTTGAAGGATATGCCGAAGTAAAAATAATATTTGAAAATCTGATAGAAAAGGCAGTTATAAGGCCTTTGGGTTATCAGGTCCAGAGCAATATCAAAGGCGACGAAATTAACTTTAAATTATATATTCAGGCAGATTATGTAATAGAGCCTGATGGTGATTCCCAAAAAGCAATTCATTTGTTTTGTAACAGGATAGAAAAAAACGCACCTCAGAAAGATGATCCCGATGTGATTTATTTTGATAAGGGTTTGCACACGTCTAAAAACAGTCCTTATATTAATTCAAATAATCAAATAATCTTGTCTGATAATACCACTGTTTATATTGCCGGCGGAGCGGTAGTGCAAGCGGGCTTTATAGCTAACGATAAAAAGAACATAAGTATTTTGGGCAGGGGTATAATAGACGGAAGTGTTTTTATAAGAGACGTATCCAATTATCAATGGAAATTACCTTTTGAATTTAATTATTGTAATAACATCAATTTAAAAGATGTAATAATTTCTGACCCGGCCGGATGGTGTATCCAATATTATTTTACCAAAGACAGTACGATTGACGGACTCAAAATGATTTCTTCCAGAAGCAACGGCGATGGCATAAGTCTGCAATCGTGTCAAAATATCTCAGTCAAAGATTGTTTTGTAAGAACCTGGGATGACTCACTTGTAGTAAAAAATTATCCTGATTTCAGAAACCGTGATATTCAGGGCACCACAAAAAATATTGCTTTTGAAAATTGCGTTTTATGGACTGACCTTGCCCAAAGTATGGAAATAGGTTATGAAACGGTAGGTGAAGTTATGGAAAACATAATATTTGAGAATATTACTGTCTTACATAACTTTCACAAGCCCGTTATGAGTATTCATAACGGTAATAATGCACATATAAAAAATGTCGTATATAAAAATATTACGGTCGAAGATGCAAGTATGGGACAAGGTGATGCAGGTAGCAATTGCCAGCTTATAGACATCAATATCAAGTACAATTCTATTTGGTCAGATCAGCATTCAATAACAAGCTTAGGAGAGATAGACGGTGTGGTTTTTGAAAACATTATTGTTATTGACGGCAACAGCTATATACCGATAAGCATTTTCGGAAGCATGGATACAAGAAAAAAATATAACAATTCAATACATATTGTTAAAAATATCACATTAAAAGATATTGCTATAATCAACACTCAGCTTACAATGTCATATAAGTATTTTTACACTAATCAATATACCCAGAATATTAATATTTTTCACAGCCAAACTGTACCAAGCGGAGCCAGTTATCCAACAACAAACTATCGATATTCTGGTTAGATAATAATAAAATCAAATTAAATCTTACACATATAAACATTAATACAACCCTTTTGCAGATTTTTAGGATTTAAAAACAATTAAATGCTATTTATAATTGAAATATAACAAAAATGGAGAATGATATGTTAAAACAAGCCGTTAAAATATTGATTTCATGCTTTTTATTAGTGTTTATCGTTAGTTCGGTTCTTATAGGGTGTAGAGACAAAAACAATCCAATAATTTCCGATGAAGATGACTATACACCGTCACGTACAGTAACCTCAACAAAAATTGTAACATATGACGGTCCTTCAATTATGGAAAGTTCTGGTATTGTAGATATAAAAGTTAATGATATTGATTTGTTTGTTTATGAAACATTGGTCAATCATAAAAGACTATTTACTTTTACGGCTCCTGAGACCAAAGCACCTGTAGCTATATTCGACTTTGAGGGCTCTGTAGATGTTAAAATTACTATAAAAAATCAGACAGAATTAACTTCTGCCGTGGTAAGACCGCTGGAATATAATATACAGCCCCAAATAAACGGCAATGTTATTTCTTTTACACTTCAATACAGCGGTAATTATGTGATTGAATATAACAGTGATTCTAAAACATCCATTCATTTGTTTGCCAATCCTTTGGAGACAGATACTCCGGATCCTGATAATATACCTGATGATATGTTGTATATCGGACCGGGTGTTTACAAGGCAAATGCAATTCCTGTAACCAATAATATGACGGTTTATATTGCCGGCGGTGCAATAGTTTACGGCTCAATCAGAGCAGACCATATTGAAAATCTGACAATTCGCGGCAGAGGGATTATTGACGGCTCAATTTTTCCCAGAACAACGGATTCAGAATATACTTTACCCATAGAAATCAGGAATTCAAAAAATATAACTATAGAAGGACTGACTTTTTTAAATCCGGCAGGCTGGGCAATAACATCATATTTTTGTGAAGATGTCAATATTAACAATATAAAGATAATAACAGCGCGCGGCAACGGTGACGGCATATCCATACAGTCGAGCAAAAAAGTAAATGTTAAGGGAGGCTTTGTTCGGACATGGGATGATTCTCTTGTGGTTAAGAACAGAGACAGAGGAGTAACATCCGACATTTTGTTTGACGGCATTACGGTCTGGACGGACCTTGCTCAAAGCATGGAAATCGGATATGAGACCAACGGAGAATATATAAAAAATGTTACCTTCAAAAATATTACAGTCTTACATAATTTTCATAAACCTGCTATGAGCATACATAACTGTGATGATGCTCTGATAAGCAATATTTTATTTCAAAACATAACAATAGAAGACGCCCAAATGGCTGGGGATAACACCAATCTTGAAGACGATGATTTTTTGATTGAAATGACGATTGCCTTTCACTCTGTCTGGACCAAAAGCGGCGGAAAAAGAGGGATAATAAAAGATATTATTTTTGACAATATTAAGGTTTTGAATGCTTTGCCTTCCTTAACAATTAATTTGTCCGGATATGACAAAACACACAATATTGATAATATAACATTTAACAATGTGCTGGTGGAATCAACGCCGATAAAAGATTCAAAATCTGCAAAACTTTCACAAAACCAATATGTAAGTTCAGTAAAATATGCTTATGATCAGAACAAAATCACAGGCGCAAAATTAAGACTGCCCTATATCCTGAAACTAAACGGTGATTTGCCGTTAATAACTCAAAAACAAAATATCATTCAGGACGGTTTTATTGTTCCAGAATTTGCTACAAGCAAGGCGCCTATACCTTATGTCGGACAACAGGTTTTAGGAGATTTTACAGTGTCTTCTACAAGAGGAGAAGGAACAACGATCAATGCTTCGTATGATGACGGTACCGGACAATACCATACTGCAGAAAACCCTGTTTCCAACGGCATTGACGGTGATAGAAACACAGTCTGGAAAAGCAGTGATTGGGAAGATAAAAAGAACAATCAATTTATAGCTTATACCGTTAATTTTGATTCTTCAAAATTTGTCGGAAACATAAGGTTATTCGGCGAGCCCGACAGCAATCTTTCAGTAACTCAGAAAATCAGTGTTTTTGCAAAACCTGCTAATAAAACATTTTTTGACAGATTGCTTTATTCAGCCGATTACGAATTTTCGCCTTCAAATAATAATTATACCGATATAAAAATCCCTGCAGGAAATTATGATGCAATTCAGTTAAGAATATTTATAACAAAGCAAAACGGATTTGCAGCAGTTCCATATTTTGCAGAAATAGAATTTTATCCGCCGAGCCTTACTTTTAACAAGGCGGTAAGTGCTGATTCTCATGAAGATGTATATAATCCTCAAAATATGGTTGACGGCAATAATCTGACATATTATGAGTCCTCAAAAGGTGTCTTCCCTGCTTCAATAACTATTGACATGGCGCAAAATTATAATATTAAGTACATTAATTTGCATTTACCTCCCTTGATGAGCTGGGAGCCGCGTACACAGAATATAGAAATTATGATAAGCACGGACGGGAAAAATTATACTTCATTATTGCCTGCCGCCGATTATTTGTTTGACCCCAAAACAGGTAATATGATTCAGATTGAGCTGGAAAATTCAGCTTTAGCCAGATACATAAAATTAGTTTATAATTCCAATTCATCTATAGGCGGATGGGGCGCACAATTATCTGAAATTTATGTTTTTGAATGATAGATCATTCTATAAGATAATAGGAGGAGAAAATGAAAATCAAGAAAAAGAAAAATGTTCTTTTGTCTTTAATATTGACAATGATAATGTCAATATCGGTTGTCAATGTAGGAGCAATCAATTTGTTTGCGGCTACAGCTGATGTCAGAGACGGTGATACATATGTCGGCAGAGTGTTTGATGAAGATTATGACATCATGGTCGATAACTTTGACAGAGAAACTGTTGCTGATGATGGAGTAACTTCAGATTTGCAAGTTACCGGCTATAACAGATTAGAAGTTGACTATACTTCTGAAAACGGCAATTCATATGATGAGTCAATTTATAAAAGCGGATCGGGTATTAATGCTCAAGGCAGTTATCGTTATCTGATTCTTGACATTACAGCAACAGGAGGAGCAGTACTCAGCGATCTTGTGATTACCTTTGCTTTTCAGGATACCTATTTTATAACCAAAAACGTTTCTGATCTTTTATCTGTTGAAGATGCAGGCTTTGAATTTGATGGAACAGATCAGTTGTTAAGAATTGATCTTAATGCTTTTGATGAAGAAAACGATTATATGGTTAATATTAATGATTCCAATGATAAATATATTTTTAACGGCAATTTTGAACGTTTTCATCTCATGAGTCATCAAACCAGCGGAAACGGCAGTCTGGAAATAAGAGAAATTTATTTCAGCAAAGACGGAACAAAAACCGAAAACAACTATGCAATGGTTGATGATTTTTCCAATCCCAATCTTGGTCAGCCTTATCCCGGAACATATTGGAGAGGCAGTATCGGTACAGTAATCAATCAGTATCTGATTGCTGATGACGGATCTTATAAAAAGACAATAACTCTGGAAAAAGATAATGTGGTATTCACAGCACGTGCAGTAGGAGAAGGAGCAGACATTTCTTTAAAAGATTCTGACGGTACTGAAGTTGCATGGGCAGACTTAAAAGGTCCTGATAATCAAAAACTGCCTGAAATAGGAGCAGAATTTACAGGATATGTCATTAACCTGGGTTTATCCGGATTGTCTGAAGAAACTGCCAGCATCGAAATTCTGGCGGCAAACGGAGATGCTGATAACTATATCTATATAGACAAAGTATTTTTAAGTGATATGGAAATAAAAGATTCTGCTGAAAATTATCCTGCTTTGGATACATCTGATATTCTGATGTGGGATACATTTAACAGAGAAAGAACAGGTGCCAACAGCGCGTATGTAGCTGATGACCCTTACGCATTAAGCGTTAATATGAGCTTTATAGTTTCATATAAAAATATCGAGAAATTGTCAATAAAAAACAATAAACTGGTTATTGATGCAACAACATTGGATTCTAACGATTATATTCATTATGGTGCGGCGGCAGTTTCCGAACATCGTAATGACGGATCGTACAAATATCTGGTCTTTAAGATGAAAGGAACAGACGGAGCAACATTAAATAACTTCAGATTTAATGTAATTGATCACAATGACTCAGCCAGTGATGTCAAGTATGCTTCTCAATTATTAAGCGATGTGGGTTATTCCTGGCCTGCTTTGGATTCAGAAGATTATCCATATACAGATGAAGACGGCTACAGATATTTTATTGCAGATCTTGCTCTTAGCGGCTTGCCCAATAAGGTAAACGGATTGAATATTTATTATTCAGGAGCAGGAAAATTGTATATTGATTCTATATTCTTTGCCAACAGAAAAATCAATATAGGTACAGATATAGATATAGCATACCAGCCTGAAGCTCCAAAAACCGAAGATGAAATCAGCGTTTCAGGATATAATTATTTCTATCTGGGCGGAGCAAATGTCAATCAAAGAAGATATCTTGCTTTGGAAATGAGATCAGACGGCGAGGCTGATTTTAGTACTGTAAGGCTTCAGGGTGAAAATACTGTATGGTTCAAAGACGGCGGATGGTATGGTCTTGACGGTCTGAAATTTTTAGATAACTTAACAGATCAATATCAGACTTTTTATATTGATTTGGAGATGAGCGGAATAGGACTGGGATATACTGATCTTCACGGTCATTTCGGAGAAGAAGGCAAGACGGGCAGTCTTTATATCAGAAAAGCTTATTATGTGGATATAAACCATATTGATCTTGATAATGCTGTAGTTGAAAATCCGGAAGAAAAAACAATAACATTTGACAACGGTTATGCTTACGGTTTTGGAATGGATGTTCCCACAGGGGCCAAACGTTATCTGTCAATGGAAATGAAAGGTGCAGAAGGTACAGATCTTAATACAATCAGGATTGAGTTTGCAGGTTCGGGCGAAGCATTATGGTTTAAAGATAATGTATTTAAAACTATAGGCGGTAAAAATCTGGATATAACCCTGACTACCGAATATAAGACTTTTGTTATTGACCTTGCTGCAAGCGGCGTTGATATGGCGTTTACTGCTATTCATTTCCATAGCGGAGATGCAGGCGAAAGCGGTACCGTTAATGTAAGGAATGTAAAGATATTTAATAATTATCAGCCGGATGATATGCTAACGATGCTTGATGAGGCAATAGATTCATCAGCCCCTACAGTATCCATCAATACCCAAAGCGATACTTATTATGTAGATGATGTTGTATCATTTACTGTAACCGCTCAGGATAATGTCTCACAAGCTCAAGCCATTTCAATAGAAGTAACTGTCGTTTTAACAAATGATGATTCAGTAGTTACTGTTACAGATAATTCCTTTATTCCGACCAAAGCAGGTGTTTATCTTATAACAGTAACAGCTCAGGATGAGGCGGGAAATATTTCAACAGCGACCAAACAGATAACGGTTGATGAAGCTGAAGAAAATCCCAAACTTGATAAGAAAAAAGGACTCAATGCAGGTCAGATTACAGGCATAGTAATAGGTTCAGTTGCACTTGCAGGAATCATTGCAGGATTGGCAATATATCTGATCAAAAGAAAAAAATCTTAAAACACGGAAGTAATTCATAATGATGCCAAAAGCCTTTATGTTGCATAAAGGCTTTTTGGTATTGTTTTTCAAGTGCTATTGAATTAACTGATTTCTATATGGTATACTAGAATCAAAGGGAAAAATGGGGTGAAAATATGCATAAAATGCTCATCATTGATGATGAATATCTTGTACGTACAGGTATAAGGGAAACTATCAATTGGGAGTTGTATGATATAGAAATTGTCGGAGAAGCTTGCGACGGTATACAGGGGATTCAACAAGCTATTTTACTCAAGCCCGATATTATTATTACAGACATAAAAATGCCTTTAAAAAACGGGCTTGATATGATAAAAGAAATTAATCAGACAGGATTGGATTGTGCTGCTATCATATTAAGCGGTTATAAAGATTTTGATTATGCCAAAACGGCATTGGAAAACGAAGTTTATTCCTATTTATTAAAACCCATTGATAACGATGAATTAATCAGAACGGTATTGGTTGCTTTGGAAAAGCTCAGAATTCGTCGTGAAAATGAAAAATACCGTATGGAATTGGAAGGCGAATTGCCTAACATCAGAAATAAAGTTATATTAGATATTTTATTGGGCAATTTTGATGATGAAGAAATTATTGAAGGCAAATTAAACCTATATAAATTTCCCTTAATCAAGCAAGGAAGCTGTATTTATTGTTCTTGCGATCAGAATGACAGCAATATTGTTCAGGATGTCAATGCTTTAAAAGAACTTAATAATTATATTATTAAAGAATTGCAGAAAGACAATTTAACATATATACATGAAATATTTAAGGGCTTTTCGGCTTTTATAATTAAACATGAAAAAAATAACGATATAGAAAAATACTTACAAATGGCGGTAAAGCTTTTTGAGAAAAAAAATAAAGAGATTGTTTCTATCGGTATAAGTGATTATTTTAATAGTGTTTTAGAAATTAAAGGGGCATTTCATACAGCAAAAAATGCAAGTCTGAAAAAGATATTTCCTGCAATTAATACCATTTCAAGAGCAAATCAAGACATTAAATACAATAAGATTATTCAGGACGCATTAAATTATATTGCCCAAAATTATTATAAAGATATTGTTATCCAGATGGTTGCGGATGAATTATATGTCAGTTCATCTAATATCATGCATATGTTTAAAGATGTTTTGGGTAAAACTTTTAACCAATGCCTTACTGATTATAGGATGATGGTTGCAAAAAAGCTATTAAGAGAAAATGACTATAAGATTTATGAAATAGCAGAAGCTGTGGGGTATAGTGACGTAAAATATTTCAGTCAGGTATTCAAAAAAAATTCTGGTTTTACACCAAGCCAATATATAATGCAAGAAAAGTTGATGGAGACGGATAATGCACAGGCTTAATAGCCTGAGAATCAAAATGACTTTGCTGTTTACGGCAGTATTGGCATTTTTTTGTGTTGTTATGCTTATTGTCGTTCAGTTAGCCGCTCAGCTTATTTTAAAAGACTATATCTATAACAATATTTACTCACTTCAGAATGAAATGGATAAAGGCGTCAAAATGATTTTTGATGATGTCAGTCATTTGTATTCAAGGCTTATTGGCGACAACACATTAGAAAGCCTATTAAAAGACGATTCACTGGATGAAAGCACTCGTCAGGAGCAATATCAATCCATAATAAACTCTTCGGGGTTAAATTATGATTTGTATGGCGATGTGGTTTTGTACGGCTTTGAAAGATTTTTAAGATTTTCAGGAAATGATGACCTGAATTTACCCGATAATTATTTTTTGGAATCGGTATTAAAATCGCAAAAACCGCTGCAATTAAAACAAGGCGGAGTTATAAGTGATGAAGAAAATGATTATATCCTGATAGGCATTGGAATGACATCTTACGGCACGACATATGGTGCTGCTGTATTTTATATAAAAGAGCAGTCTTTAAAATCTGTATTCAGTTCAGAGGGAGCTGAAGGATATTCATTTTGTATAAACAATCAAAAAACAATATTGTCTCATCCGCAAAGACAATATATCGGTTCAACAATTTTTGGTCAGGATGTTTTTGATTTTGAAAACTTGCCTAATTATAAAATTCAAAAAATAGATAATATCAATTCTATTATGGTAACCAACAATCTTAATCTCTCCAATCAATATTACAATCTATCATGGCATATAGTCAGTATTTTTGATTACGATGTTTTAACCAAAGATATAGAGTCTTTACAAACCATTATTATGGTTATGGGTATTGTTATAGCAATAATAGCCGGTGCGGTAGGGATACGATTATCGTATAGTCTTACAAGTCCTATTAATAATCTTAATAATGCTATAAAAGAATTTACCAAAAACGGTCAGAAGGGTTTGAGCAAAAAATCTCATGGGGATGAAATTGCTCAGCTTGAAAAAGCGTATGACGATATGATAATAAGACTGGTCGATTTGATGGAAACCAATAAGCGTGACATGGAAAAACAAAGGAAGCTGGAACTGGAGGCACTTCAATTACAGATAAATCCGCATTTTTTATATAATACACTGGATGCAATAGCCTGGATGGCAAAATTAGAAAAGCAGACTAATATTGAAAAGCTTGTAATGGCTCTTTCAAAATTTTTCAGAATCAGTCTTCACAAAGGAGACAAATATATTACAGTCAAAGAAGAGTTTGAGTTGATAAAAAACTTTATTGATATTGAGCTGGTAAGATTTCCGTCTAAATTTACTATTGAATATGATTTGAGTGAGGATGTTAAAGATTGTATAACGCTGAAATTATTGTTGCAGCCCATAGTTGAAAATGCAATCAAACACGGAATATCCCAATCAGATCATATGGGTAATATTATTTTGAGAGCATATTTGCATGACGGCGATATTGTGTATGAAGTAATTGATAATGGAAAAGGCTTTGATATACCTATTGATATTATGCAAACATTAAGAAGCCAGAATTCTGCCGGCGGATACGGTTTAAAAAACGTTGATGAAAGAATAAAATTGGAATACGGCAATAAATACGGTATTTCCATACAGTCTGAAAAAAATGCAGGAACTAAAGTTACCATCAGGATAGCCAGCCGAAAATAATTTTATAATTTGGAATTCTGCATCTTATTTACTAACCTCTCCAAAGGATTAGTAATCTTTTTAGCTGTATAACTGGCAATATAATATGAAGCAATGATCATTATAGCAGACAAAACCAATATGACCACAGCAATTACAATCATGTTATGGCGGTATTGGCTTAACGGTATAAGGGTTACCAATACGGTATAATCAGTATATACCGAATATGTTATGACAAGATATTTATTATCAAGAATATATTGTGTGTCGTTCTGGGAGTTTATTATTTTTTCATAAGGCACATTGTATGAATGATTAATATATTTTATATATTCATTATCGGATATTATATATGATTGTGCTTCAAAGATATCTCCTTCCTTATAATTGAAAAAGTTATCATATATTTTTTTTGGATTAATATCAACAAACAAATAACCGAGTAAAGAATCATCTTCATCAATGATTTTTTCAATATAACTGATAATTCCATATTCACTTTTGCCTTCTTCAGAATATTTGATATTATCATAGATTCCGAAAACAGGAGAAGTTCTTATAGAGATAAAGGATTTTTTCTCATCAGCAAAGAATTCAGCTATGTGTTGATTTTCATTCATAGCATCAAGACTCGGCAAATATCCTATATTACTGCTTTGATAAATATGTCCCTTGATATCGTATAAATACGAACACATTGCTCCAAAAGACGAATTGGTTACATTATTTAATATAGGGTTAATAATTGTACTTTCTTCGTCTTTTTTGAGTTCTTCTATTATTATGTTGTTATTGGTTATCATGCTGGCAGATTGTACGGAAGAGTTTATGTAAAATAAACTGCTGTTAATGCTTTGAGTTATATTCTGATGTGAAAACTGAACAAAGTTTTTATAGACATTTGTCCTGACTATAAAATAAGATGTAATCCCCAATACAGTAATAAAAACGGCAGTGGAACACATCATATATATTATTATTTTTTTTCTCAGTTTTTTAAACATAATCAGATATCTAATATTATAACAAATCTTTTTATCGTGTAAATATTAGTTTTTATTTTATGCAGTATAACCACCCTTTTTGCAGAATAACTGCGTTTTCAAAAATGCATTGATATTTTATAATTAAACTATAAAAATATGATTTAACCATGAGTTTTGGAGAAAAATATGGTAAAAAAAGTAATTATATTTATAATCTGTGTCATATTGGTTTTTCCGATAGGATTATTAAATGGCTGTAAAGATAACGGAAAAATAAAAATAAATCTGGGCATGTGGCCCTCTCAGGAATTGACCAATGATATAAAGATGTATCAGACATGGAAAGAACTTTTTGAAAAAGAATATCCTCAATATGAAATAGTTGTAGATACATATAAATACAACCCCGATACTTTTTTGCCTTTGGTAATGAGTCAAACTCAGCCTACCGTCTTTGAGACCTGGTTTACAGAGCCTCAGAAATTAATTGATTTGAAAACTGCGGTAAAAGATATAACAGAACCTCTGAAACAATTGGGATGGTATGACAAAATGGATCCGGAAATGCGCGAATCATTAAGCCGTGACGGAAAAATTTATGGAGTTCCCAGAGATGGTTACGGCTTGGGGTTATATATCAATAAAAGAATTTTTGCCGATGTGGGCATATTTTATGACTGGAATGATGACGGCGAAATTGATATTTATGATGAAGAAGGAAAGCCGTTGTATCCCACTACATTTGAAGAATTGACTCAGGCAGCCATAACAGTAACACAAGCTACCAACAATAGTACAAAAGGATTATTGATTTTATCAGCAAATCGTAACGGCGGCTGGCAATTTTCTAATATTGCATGGAATTTTGGAGCAAGTCTTCAGATTCAAAACAATCAGGATAAATGGATAGCCAATCTTAACAGTCCGGAAGCAATAGCAGCATTGCAATGGATAAAAGATTTGAAATGGGAACATAATGTTTTGTTGGAAGGTACGTCTTATACATATTCAGATTGGTATGAAAAGATAGGAACAGGCGCAGTTGCTATGTGTTTTGCCGGAAGTGATGCATTATCAACACCTATTACTATGTTTGATATGGATAAAGAAGATGTTGTTTTTGTACCTATGCCTGAAGGACCCGGGGGACAATATACTCTGTTCGGGGGAACTCCTTTTATGTTTTCATATTATGCCAGTGATGAACAAGTGCTGGGAGCATTAAGATTTTTAGAATATATGGGACGTTCGCCCGAAGTAAGTGAAATCGCTTTAGGAAGTTTGGAATTAGGGGCTTCTACAGCCATTAAAAATAATATGATAGTCGTAGACAGTATAAAACCGTGGATTAATGAAGATTATCGGACGGCAGCAAAGGAAATAGAGCAAAGACACTGCAATGTTAATATCGACTATTTTAAAGACTTTTTTAATAACGTAAATTCTACTAAGCGTTCTGAAGAGCCATATTATTGTCAGGAGATGTATGCTGAGCTTGATACATGTCTGCAAGAGGTTTTGAGAAGACAGACGGCAGACCCTTCAGCACTCCTTGCAACAGCTAACAGCAATTTTCAATCGCAATATATGAGCAAACTGGCTTAAGGTAAAGGCTTAAGATGATAAAACAAACCCAGAAGAAGTTAATACCTGTAATTAAGAGCAATTTAGGCGGATGGTTATTGATGCTGCCGGGACTGATATTGTTTTCTTTTTATCTGTGGTATCCGCTGTTAACAACAGCATTTAATTCATTTTTTGTAATTGAAGGTGTTAAGCGGGGAGCTTTTTCGGGGTTTAAAAATTATATAGAAGTATTTAAAACTCCCATATTCAAAGATGCATTTTTTAATACTTTGGAATATACTTTCTGGTCATTAATTATAGGCTTTCTGGTGCCTATAATTATGGCGCTTATTCTTTCCGAAGTTATACATTTTAAAGGCTTTTTCAGATTGAGTCTTTATTTTCCCAGTATAGTACCGGGAATAGCAGCAGTGCTGTTGTGGAAGTTTTTATACAACCCGTCAAGCGGCGGAGTCCTGAATTCTATCCTTGCTCTGTTTAATCTGAAGCCTTCCTTATGGCTTGATGATCCCAATATTGCCATACCTTTAGTTGTATTGACAATGACATGGAGGGGGGCAGGAGCTACAATGTTAATTTATCTGGCGGCTTTGCAAAGTCTTGATTCCGCTTACTACGAAGTCGCAAGACTTGACGGCGCCAATGCATTTAAAAGAATTATCCATATAACACTGCCGCATCTGTCATCTACTATAAAGATGTTGCTGGTTTTACAGATTATTTCTGTTTTTCAGGTGTTTTATGAGCCATGGGTTATGACTTCAAGCACCAACAAAAGCACAATATCTTTGATGTTACTTAATTATAATTTTTACTTTATAGAAATGAACGGACAAGGCAAATCTTCGGCATTAGCGGTAATGATAGCGGCATTTTTGGTTTTGTTTACTTTTATCTATAATAAACTGTCCAATAAAGACGGAAGAAAACCGATCAGGGAAAAAAGCAAATGAAAAAATTATTAAACAAAACGGAAGGAATATTTACCTTTTCCGATTATAAAAAAGTTAAAGGCAAAATTATTTATGCTGTATTAATGCTTTTTTTATGTATAAGTTTTCTTATAAGCGTGTTTCCGCCTGTCTGGCTTTTTGTATCCAGTTTTAAAGAAGCAGCCGAACTTTACAGCGTACCTTATCGCTTTTTCCCAAAAAACTTTGATATTAAGAAAATTCTGACTGTCTGGAATTATCTTAATTTTTCAAAGTATTTTATTAACTCGTTTATTGTGATAATCGGTGCGTGTATCAGTTCTGTTATATTTAACGGCTTGCTTGCCTATTCCGTTTCTATTATAAAACCCATTGGATACAGATTTATTAACGCACTTATTACTATGAGCCTGATGATTCCGGCTATTACCAGTATGGGAGTGCTTTTTTCAAATATTACAAAACTTAATCTCATCAACAACTATATTCCGCTGTGGCTGGCATTTGGTGCCAATGCCATGTATTTTTTAATGATGAAAAATTATTTTGATTCATTGCCAAAAGCTTTGATAGAAGCCGCAAAACTGGACGGATGTAATAAACTTCAGATTTTTTATCATATTATTTTGAGATTATCACTGCCTATTATAATGGTAGTTCTTATATTTACTGTTAACGGAGCATGGTCGGATTTCTTGCTTCCGTATCTTGTCCTGAGGCAAGACGATTTACGGACTGTTATGGTTAAGATTTTTGACCTTCAGAGCAACATGGGCGTCAGCGGGAACTTTGGTCCTGACGAACTTCTTATGGTGCTGTCTTTTTCAATTGTTCCGCCTGTAATTTTATTTGCATTTTTTCAAAAATACATTACTGCTGCTGCAGCTTCAGCTGGAATTAAAGAATAATAAAACAGGAGTTTTTTATTGATATGGCTAAGACCGCATGTCGTTATTTTAAGGGTGATGGATGGACTATAGAAGAAATAGGTTATGACGCCGAAAAAAACGCCGTATCTGAAAGCATTTTTTCGCTTTGCAATGAGTATACCGGCGTAAGAGGTATAATAGAAGAAGGCGTCAGTGCCAAAAGTCTTATCGGAACATATTTTAACGGTATATATGAATATGCCAAAGATATAACCCCTATTCATTATAAAGGTATTGTTCAGCGCACTCATTTTATGATTAACAGTGTTAATTATCTTTACACAGAGATATATGCAGACGGATTGAAACTGGACATAGCAAAATGTAACATCAGTGATTTTAAACGCAGTCTGAATCTTAAAAACGGAGAATTGATACGTTCTTTTATATGGAAAACTCATAAAGGAAATTTGGAAGTATCTTTCAGACGGTTTTTATCCATGATTGATTGCCGTTTTGGTTTTCAAAAGATACATATAAAATCGATAGATTTTGAAGGCGAAATACAAATTATATCAGGACTTGATTTTAATATTCTGCATTTTTCAAAAGAAAATTTCTGGCAGCATGAATCTTGCCGTATAGAAAAAGACCATGTATTTTTATGTGCCAGCACACCTACTACAAATCAAAGAATAATGTCTTCTTTTGGGCTGAAAGTTCAAAATAATTGTCTTGAAAATCAACGAACGGATATCAAAGAATCAAAGTTTGCGGCAAAAAAATTAATGTTTCAGTTAGAAAAAAATCAATATATCGATATAGAAAAAAACATCTGTAACATAGCCGAAAAACAAAAAACTTCTAAAGACTTGCTATCAGAAGCCCAGACCGCATTAAATAATTCCTGCGATTATATGCAATCTTTGAAAGACAATCAAAATCATTGGTCAGAGTTCTGGTCAAAATCGGATATAGAAATCAAAGGAGATCTTAATAATCAGCAAGGCATAAGATTTTGTCTTTTTAATCTTCATCAGACACTGCACGGTCTTGACCGTACTAACAATATAGGTGCAAAAGGACTTACAGGCGAAGCTTACAGCGGTCATACTTTTTGGGATACGGAAACATTTTGTCTGCCTTTTTATCTGTTTAATGATTTGGCGGCGGCAAAAAACCTTTTATTGTACCGTTATAAAACATTGCCTCAGGCTAAGTCAAGAGCAAAAGAGCTTGACTGTTTGGGGGCATGTTATCCCATTGCAACATTAAACGGATATGAAGCATGTACTTTGTGGCAACATGCAAGTCTGCAATTTCAACCTTCCACTGGCGTGGCATACGGCATAATGCATTATTTTAAAATCTCCAAAGATACCGAATTTTTATATAACCAAGGTATTGAAATGCTCTTAGAAATATCCAGATTTTTGATTACAAGAGGGCAATGGAATGCCGATGGCAGCAGATTTGGCTATTACGGCGTAATGGGACCTGATGAATTTCAGATGATGGTCAATCACAATTGTTATACCAATTTTATGGCAAAAAAGACTCTGGAATATACACTGCAAGTATTGGATGAAATTAATCAAAAAAATTATCAACGCTTTTTAAATCTTGAAGTAAGTGAGAATGAAATCAATACTTTTACTAAGTGTGCAGACAGTATGTATATTCCTTATGATAATGAATCAATGATTTTTGAACAGCATGCAGGATATTTTGATCTTCCGCATGTTGATGTCGATTCTATACCTATTGAGGATTTTCCTCTATATTATCATTGGTCATATGACAGAATCTATCGGAATGATATGATAAAACAGCCTGATGTTCTGATGTTTATGTTTTTATTTTATTCGGATTTTTCGCTGAAACAGCTGAAAGCCAACTATGATTTTTATAAGCCGCGAACAATACATGAGTCGTCTTTGTCGCCTTCGATTCATTCTATACTGGCGGCAGCATTGGATTATGAACAGGATGCTATTAAGTTTTTTGAGTTTGCCACCAGAATGGACCTTGATGATTTTAATCGAAATACTCTTGAAGGTTTGCATATGACCAGCATTGCTGCGGCATGGATGAATATTGTTTATGGTTACGGAGGGCTAAGAAGTGATTCTAATAAAATAACAATTTGCCCTAAAATACCTGAAATCTGGAGTCAATACAGTTTCAAAATAAATTTCAACAATAAAAATTACAAAATAACGGTAAACCATAACGAAGCATTTGTGGATGACGGCAATTCTGCTGTCAGAATACCTGTCGGCAAAACATACACGATTTATTAAATATGAATGAGCAATTTATTATTAAAAGCCAAGAATTTGATGCTGAAAATATTATCAATGACGGTAACAAATTTTTAATAGGCAACGGATATCTGGGATATCGCGGCACTCTTAACGAGTATAAAAAAGACTGTAAGCCTGCCTGCAATCTTCCTTTTTTGTATGACAGAAACGGTGATAAATGGCGTGAGCCCGTTAATGCTCCCAATGCTTTGTATTCATGCATAATTGCCGACGGCAAAGAACTCAATCCCTTAAATATAATGCCTTTACGGCATGATGTTGCCCTTGATATAAGTCATGGACAATATAGCCGCAGCAGTGTTTTTTATGTCAATGACACAACGGTATCTTTGGATGTGCAAAGATTTGCAAGTTTTGATGAACCTCATTTGCTGTGCGAAAAGATAATAATAAAATCAGATAATAACATAAAGATAGAATTTAAAGCCGGCATTGACCTGGATGTATGGGACATCAATGGCCCTCATTTTAAAACAGAAGAAAAAAAGATAGAAGATGATAAGGTCATTGTCTTTTGCAAGACATTAGAAAATAATTTGCCTTTAGCTGTGGTTTTATCTTTGGAAGTAAATCAATCTGACAACTTCACTTCTAAGATTACAGACATTGACAGCTATATTGGCAGAACCTTTTCTATAAGTTTAAACCCGCAAAAACCTTTTATTATTACAAAATATGCTGCTATTGTACATAGCGAAATTAATGCCGGACAAAAGGCATACGACATAAATGATAATGCAAAAAAACAAGGCTATCTGGCTTTGAGTGAAGCCAACAAAAAAGTCTGGAAGCAAAAATGGGCCGATTGTGATGTAGAGATTTTTGGCGACTGCCGAGCACAAAAGGCGCTGAGATACAGCATTTATCATTTGCTTATAATAGCACCTTATCAAATGGGACATTCGGTTTCAGCAAGGGGAATAAGCGGACAGACATATAAGGGAGCGGTTTTTTGGGACAGCGAAATATTTTTATTGCCGTTTTATACCAACACTGATTTAGATATTGCTAAGAGTTTAATTCGATACCGAATCAACACTTTGGACGGAGCAAGGAAAAAAGCGTTGGATTATGGGTATTTGGGTGCGTTTTATGCATGGGAAAGTCAGGAAGACGGCATTGACGCATGTTCTGATTATAATGTAACAGATGTTTTTACCAATAGACCGTTGCGGACTTACTTTAAAGACAAGCAGATTCATATCAGTGCAGACATTGCTTACGCGATATGGAATTACTATTTAAAGACGGGCGATGATTCTGTACTGATTTCTGGCGGTGCTGAAGTGATTTTTGAGTGTGCACGTTTTTATTATTCTTATGCATACTATAATCTTCGCCTTGATAGATTTGAACTTCTGGATGTAATAGGACCTGATGAATATCATGAAAGAGTTAATAATAACGCTTACACCAATTATATGGCAAAAAAGACATTAGAATATGCCATACAATGCAGAGAATTTTTATCTATGCATTATAAAAAATATTTAATAAATCTGGAAATGAAAATCAATCTCAAAAAAGACTGGCAGAATATAAAAAAAGTATACCAAAAACTATATGTACCCAAAGGTAATGGATTGATTGAACAGTTTGACGGATATTTTGGTTTGGAAGATGCATCTATTGAAAAACTCAAAACAAGACTGATCAAACCTAATGAATATTGGGGCGGAGCCCATGGAATAGCATCAGATACTCAAGTAATAAAACAGGCTGATGTAGTTGTCTTACTAAATTTATTGTCAGATGAATTTGATTATGATACAAAACTAAAAAATCTTGAGTTCTACGAGCCCAGAACAGAACATGGAAGTTCGTTGAGTATGTGCATGCACGCTTTGCTGTTTTGCGACTGCGATATGCCCGATAAAGCATATCCTTATTTTTTAAGAAGTGCAGAGATAGACATTAACGGCAATTCAAAACAATTTGCAGGCAATATTTACATAGGGGGAACACATCCTGCCGCCGCAGGCGGGGCATATATGAGTGTAGTATACGGTTTTTGCGGACTGAAAACAAATAAAGGAAAAATCAGTATCAGACCTATGCTCCCGAGTTCATGGGAAAGGGTGGCTTTTTGTCTGAAATTATGCGGCAAAAAGTACAAAATCATTGTTGAAAAAAATGATTATGTCATACAAGCAATAACTTAAAATACAGGAGAGAATATGTTAAAAGGCGTTATTTTTGATTTAGACGGGGTAATAGTCAGCACAGATAATTATCACTACCTTGCATGGAAGCGTATGGCTGATGAAGAAAATATCTATTTTGACCGTAAAATTAATGACAGATTAAGGGGCGTAAGCCGTATGCAAAGTCTTGAAATCCTGCTGGAAAGAAGCAAAAAAAATTATACACAGGCGCAAAAAGAAGATATGGCACAAAGAAAAAATACATATTACCAGGAATTAATAAAAAATCTGACGCCCAAAGATATATTAAAAGGTGCAAAAGAATTTGCTCAGGAATTAAAAGATTTTAATATTAAGATTGCCGTAGGTTCAAGCAGCAAAAACTGCAAAGACATCATTAATTATATTGGTTTGAACGGCTTTTTTGATGCGGTTGCAGACGGCACAATGATTAATAATTCTAAGCCCGATCCCGAAGTTTTTTTACTGGCGGCAAAGTTAATAAACATAGAGCCTGAGAATTGTCTTGTGGTTGAAGATGCTCATTCGGGTATTATTGCAGCTAAAAATGCAGGTATGTATGCTTTGGCTATAGGTGCTGCCCAGACTTGCGGTATTGCTGATATGAAATCAAAAGATTTGGGCAGTCTTGATGCAAGCATGGTAATATCCAAATTTTAATAATTGGTTTCAGCGCTTTAAGAAAACAACTTTCTAAACATCATAGTTTTTAAGTTCTTCAAATTCCGGCTTATTTTCTGTTTTTTCTCTGTAATTACTGGGGAGCATGGAGAATTCGTTTTTGAAGACCTGATGATAAAAATGAGGTATTTACAGTTGCACAAGGTACTTCATATTTCCTCGTAACAACAACTCTTGGCTCAGTATATTCGCCTTTTAAAGGGGTTGCAGTGCGTACTGATGTGGCAGAAGGTTTTGGCGGAATGACAGCTAC
>DATCJR010000114.1 GCA_036562685.1 Clostridia bacterium
TCGTTTAGTTTCAATAGTCGTATTAGATACATCAATTTTAAAATCCATAGTTTTGAGGTCCTTAAATTTATTTATATTAATATAACATATTTTTGTATCATTCATATACAAAAAAAAATAAAAATCCCTCAACAGCAAAAAACACTGATTGAGGGTAAAAATTAATATGAATTATTATGTAATTTAGCTTTCAACAAACTTAACTAACAAGTCATTAAAATCATCTTTTTGGTCATAAAAACTGCCATGTCCTGAAAATTTTAGCAATTCTAATTTTGAATTTTCAATCATTTTATGCTGTATTTCTGATAACTGCGGAGAAACTATTTTATCATGAATACCTTGTATAATTAATGTAGGCACTTGGATAGATTTCAAATCGGTAAATAGGACTTCATTTAGCCAAGTTTGCTCAACTTCGGCAGTCGCCCATCCCGCCGCCTTCAAGCCTATATTAAAGAACCAATCAGAAAAAGCTTCTGATGTATGCTGAAAGAAAAATTTATTTCCAAAATCTCTAAGCATTGCAGGGCGATCATTATATGTATCTTCAATCATTTGCAATATTCCTTCTCTGTCAGAACCGTAAGGAAAATTAGGACGCCGTATCAAACTAGGCGCAGCCGCTGCGATAAGAACAAGTTTTGAAACTCCATATCCTTTATGACGTCCCATATATCTTGCTGCTATCGCTCCGCCCGTAGAATGTCCTGCAAGAGTAAAATTGCGCAAACCCAAATATTCTACCACTCCTCTGACATCGTCCGATAAGGTATCGTAATCATATCCGTCAAAAGGTTTGTCTGACATCCCAAAACCTCTCGTATCAAGTCCTACACACCGATAACCTAATTTCGGCAACTTATCAAACTGATATTCAAACAGAGTATGATCTCCAGGCCATCCATGTAAAAACACTATTGTCTTTCTGCCTTTTGGATTTAAGTCCTCAACAAATATCTTTACATTATTCACATTAACATATTGCCCCATTTTTCCCTCCTGATGAAAAAATCACATAGATTATAATATTCCTTAAAATATGTTAATGTGAAGTTGAACTTTTTTAAAGATATGATTAAGTCTTTTTTTGAAATTTACTAAAAATGAAAATAATTAATTTTTGCTAAGAATATCATTTAATACTTGCAAATTCTTGTTTAAATTACTTTTATCAAACGGTTTTAGCAAGATATTTTTATTTTTAATCATTAAAACGATTTTTTGAAATTCAATACTATTAATTAATGTTCCTTCAAAAAGATTCAAATGCGAATCTATATCTCCGTTATTGCTGTGAAGATATACGGTATTACAATATGGTTCTAATTTTTCAAAAAAATCCTTTAAAGGTTCATGACCAAAAACAAAAGCATGCCCTATATCAAAAGCTAAGCCAAAATTTTTATTATTCACGCCTTCTGCAATTCTTATAAGAATATCCGGGTTATATTCAAATGTATTGCATAAAGAAATATGAATATCTGTATTTTTGAGAACTTCTTTCCAAAATGATATAGAGTTTTGAACAAATGCATCCTCATAAGAACTCAATTTTATCATAGGCAAAAAAGTCGATAAGAAAATAATCTCTTGACTACGAATTTGCTCGGCAAATTGGATGCTTCTAATAACCTTTTGCTTTGTCAATTCTCTGACCGCTTTCTCAGAAGTGCCTGGATTGATGTCAATATATGCGCCGTCAGTTATTATAGCTTTTTTGTAATCCGCAGTAATAATTTTTTGGATATCAGCTTGAATTTCGCTATCCAGATAATTGGGATAAAGGGGATTTTCAATATTTAAAATATCGATTTTGTCTAAAATATCATTATCAATATTATTTAAATCAAAACCAATTCCAACCATTGTAAATCCCCTTTATTTAATATGATATAATAACCAATTAAAAACAAGTACAATATTAAAGACTATAAAGAGTTTTTCCCTTAAGACTCTTTAGATTTCTTATATCATATTTTGATTATTGCGTTTAGACAATCTTTTTGCAAGGCAAATAATATCCAAAAGTAAAGGTGTTTTCGCCGTTATCTTCAAATTTTGCGTATTTTTCATAAGAATAGTATTCTAATGAAATACCAACAACAGAATAATCCGGCTCATAACCATTATCTCTCATTATCTTTTCTGTTTTAACATGTGCACCTTTTTGCAGTTCAGAAGTTTTTCCTTCTATCCAGCCAATTCCCATCAGACAATCAGGAATATCACGATAAGAAAAACCTTCAGGCACAGGAGTATCAGGCTTAGTAAATATCCCGGCAATATAGACGAATTCTCTCGTCTTGGGATTATAATCGCCCATCCAGCCAACAGTATCACCTAGCGGAGATACACGCTCAGGAAGACTTTGAAGAAACTCATTAGTTCCATCTTTTAAAAATGTTTCCCACAGCTCAACGGCAGGATTTTTCTTTCCAACGACCACTTCTTTTCCTATTATTCTTACCGCTTTAAAATTTTGCACTTCAAAAGTAATTTTTGATTGCATAAAATCGCCTAAACTGATTTTTATATTATTTTTATATTCTCTTTGTAAGGTGCAAAAATATTAAAATTAAAGTATCAGCCTTTTGAATAATCTCCAATCCTTCCTATATGATTGCCCACAGTAAAATAATTGTCTGGCGAATAAATCACAGGATTGATCTTTCTTAAGTCATAAAAATCAAGCTTAGATATATCTTCACGAACATTGACTTTTTTGATTTCGGCGAAGTATGTGTGCGTAACACCTAGTTCAACTGTTTTTAAGAGCTTGCATTCATAGCTAAAAACAGAATTGGCGATAAGCGGCACATCCAAAACATTGCCCTTAACAATTGGAAGCTCAATTACCTTATTTTTATTGGCAGTTGCGCTGTTTTTGCTTTCTGCAAAAGGAAGCAGTTCAGGCGTAACGACTGTAGCTGATAGAAGTCCTGTTCTTTCTATATTGCTTTTGGTACGCTTTGTACCTTGAATGCTAATAATCAAACAAGCAGGAGCGCCATTGGTATAGCTGATCCAAGAAATAGGCGCAAATCTATGATTGCCATCAGGATCATAAGTTCCAATCAAAAAAACTTGCTGTGTAAAAAAGCAAGGAGTATTATATTCAGGCTTCAACATTGTTGAGTTCCTCCATTATAAATGAATAATTTTTTAACTTGTGATAATAATTGCCGCAAGTAGCAGTAAATTTTAACACGCAATAATCTTCGTCCTCTACACCTTTTGGATAATATATCTCAAATCCTTTACGCCATAATAATTCTTTGTGATAGCTGTCTTTACAAACTTCAACAGTACCTGTTAGCAATAATCCCTTAAAATCAATATCATCACAAAAATATATACTTGCTTTTGGGTTTTGCAAAAATTGAGCGGCTCTTTTTGTTGA
>DATCJR010000115.1 GCA_036562685.1 Clostridia bacterium
GTTGCATAAGCCGGGAAAGTAAACTCCTCGCCTTGAATATAGAACTTCTCGCCTGTGGGGTTAAGATAACCGCGTATTTCACTATATCCCATTTTGTTTTTTGATAATTTTACTGTTTGCGGCTGAGTAGTTATATTATGAATTATAATAACTGTACTGCCGTTATATGTGGATGTATAAGCGCCAAAATTTTCTCCCACGTTAATAAGCTCTACGGTTCCGCGTGCTATTTCGGGATTTTCATTGCGTATTCTCAATGCTCTTTTGTATGTGCTGTATATAAGGTTGGTATATTGACTCTGCACATCAACAGCGGGGAAAAAATGATTGACTTCATCCATATTGGGCGGAGCATTTGTTATACCTGTAGTATCACTATAAGACCAATACATAGGTGCACGGAAGTTTTCATCCTTGCCGCTTCCCATCATTCCTATTTCTTCGCCATAAAATGTGAACGAAGCTCCCGGAGCCATCAAATAAAGAGCTGCCGCAAATTTTATCGCATAGATGTTTTTTCTCAACTGTCCTGCGCTTCTTGCATTGTCATGATTGGTCAAGAAGTTGCTGTCTATGGCTTCTGAATTAACTCCTTTTATTTTTCTTTGCCAATCCGTCATTGCTTGCATAATGCTTTTGGCTTCGCTTTCTAATATTGCAGCCTTCATATATCTACCACTAGTTCCAGAATTTGGTCCTCCAAGATAATAGTTGAACACGCTCATGCCGCTTTGATAGTACTTGGATATTTTTTCAGAGTTGCTCCAAACTTCTCCTACGATAAAAACATCTTCTTTTACCGACTTGCAATAATTCACAAACCATGTCCAAAATTCTATATTTTTGTCATCATTGGCTTCGCCATAAATATGCATCGCTGCGTCAACTCTAAAGCCGGCTACGCCCTTATCTAGCCAAAACTTTGCTATATCTTTTATTTCTTCCCTTAAATCCTCACAATCCATATTTAGGTCGGGCATTTGATCCCAAAAATATGCCTCATAATAATAATCAGTATTGCCTATACGGTAATATTGACTTGAAGAACCTTTTTTGATGTTATAATAATTAACATATTTGTTATCAAAGTCGCCCTTAACAACAGCATTATAGGCTTGAGTAAACCAATAATTAGAAGTAGAAGTATGGTTTAAAACCAAATCAATAATGATATTGATATTTCTCTCTTTAGCTTCTTGCAGCAAGTTTTCAAAGTCGTTCATAGTGCCGTATGAGGGGTCGATTTCATAATAGTTGTCAACATCGTATTTGTGATAGGTTTTTGAAGGGTTAATCGGCATAAGCCATATTCCTGTAATGCCTAGGTCTTGCAAATAATCAAGCTTTTGGGTTATGCCGTTAAGATCTCCTATGCCGTCGCCGTTAGAATCGTAAAAACTTCTTACAAATATTTCATAATAGTTTCTATAATTATCGTCAATTACATTAAGTTCTTGATAATATTCATAGTCATCAGTTTTTTTACCAGGAATATCAAAGGTTGACGAATGTACAAACTCATTTATGTTAATAACCATTGACGGTTTAGTAGTTTTTTGGCTATTATTACAACCAGATATTGATACAAAAACTGAAATAGCTACTAATATAAAAGCAATCAGTCTTTTTCTAATCATCCTTTGACAGATCCTCCAGTAACACCTTCTATATAAAACTTCTGCATTGAGATAAACAGACCTGTTATAGGAATTGCAACCAAAACTGAACTTGCGCAAAATCTAGTAAAATAGTCGTTCATATGTTCACGATCTAGCATTCTATAAAGCCCTAATGCAACTGTAAAGTTATTATAATTATCTTTCATTATGACACTAACAAATATAAAATCCATCCAAGGTGCCATAAAAGATGTCAAAATTGTATAAACGATAATTGGCTTAGAAAGTGGTATTATTATCTTCCAAAACACTTGGTTTTGAGTCGCTCCATCAATTCTCGCTGCCTCATCCATATTTCTTGGAATGGTATCAAAAAATCCTTTTGCAATATAGTAATTCAAACCAGCGCCACCAGAATATACAAGAATTAAAGCAAGCAATGTTTGAGTCATGTTTAGTGCTTTTAAGATATAATAAACAGCTATCATACTCATAAATCCAGGGAACATGCCTAGGATAAGTACAATATTCATCAAAGGTTTTCTCAACTTAAATCTTAACCTAGAAAAAGCATAAGAAACCATAAGCACATATAGAGAAGACAAAATACAAGTACATACAGCCACTATCAATGTATTAGCAAACCATCTAGGAAAGTAATATGCATCAGGTTTAAAAAGATCAATATAATTTTTAAATGACCATGTTTTTGGAAAGAAATATGAGATATCTGCACCTTGCTCTTCTCTAAAAGAACATAATATGATCCAAACGATTGGGAAAAGCCATATTATTACCATCACACTCAAAAGTATATATATAGCAATATTGGTTATTCGATTTTTTGTTTTTATATTTGTCATGCCTGATAATCCTCCTCCCTTTTGGTCGAAGATGTAAGGTTATATGCTATTAATGAGAATACAGAACAAATTAAAAAGACCATTATACCTATAACGGATGCCGTTTTATAATTGCTTTTATCTGATGTCAAAGAATATAGCCAAGTTATCAATAGGTCAGTTTCTCCTGCAAAGAAATAATTTAATGATTTAGGTCCTCCAGCTGTCAAATAATAAATAACATTAAAGTTATTGATATTTCCTACAAATTGCGTCAACAAATAAGGCGCAGTTACAAAGAATACATAAGGGAAAGTAATTTTAACAAACATTTTAAAGGGTGAAGCTCCATCAATCTTTGCACTTTCATATAAGGATTGAGGTATATTCATCAAAATTCCTGAAACTATCAGCAATGTGTATGGTATTCCTACCCACATGTTAATTATTATAATCATAATTCTTGCTAGCCAACCTTTTTCAAAAAATGGAATGGCTCTGTCAATTATATTAAGTTTTTGAAGCCATGTATTAATCAAACCTATATTTGCAAATACATTTCTTATTGTCAATAAAGTTACAAATTGAGGCACTGCTATTGTCATAACAAACATTGTTCGCCAAAATGCCTTAAACTTAATCCCTTTTTTATTTATGATAATTGCCAAAAACATTCCAGCAAAATAATTAGTAAAGGTTGCAAAAAAAGCCCATATCATCGTCCATAATAACACCCTGCCGAATGTACTAGATATTTGAGCTGAACCCCATAATAACTCTTTGAAATTGGCAAGTCCTACCCAATCAAATAATTTGGCAGGCGGTAAATGATCGCTATCATAATTGGTAAAAGCAATCAAGATCATAAAAATAAGGGGCAAAATTGTAAATAAAATTACACCAATAGAAGGCAAAGTCAATAATGTAGTATGAAATTTATCATCAAGTAAAGACTTTATGTCATCAAAGAATGAATTATTTTTTTTACCGTTTTCTGAGTTAATTTGAGCATTATATGCTGCTTTTAAAGAATTTATATACAAAACACAAAAGAAAAATATAATAAATATGCTTACAATACTATAAAGTAATATGAGCATAGAATTATCTACTTGAATGTTAATATAGACCTGTTCTACTTCATCCCAGACTCGCTTAATGGGTACTGTCCCTAGAGTCCCTAGATCAGGCAAATATTTGCTTATAAAGAACACACATAAAAACACAAATAATACTTGTGCTAAAAAATATAACAATCCTTTAATAAATTGCTTTCTTACAAAACATCCAAAGCCCATTATCAAAAACGATAGCCTTGTAGCCCAATCACCCTTAGCGAAAATTTTAAAAGGCACTTTAATTTTATTTAATAGTTTAAAGTTCGATGATTGTTCTGTTTGAGATCCTATCATCATACCAATCTCCTTAAATAATTTTTGACCTTGCGTAAAAAGCACAAGCTTTTACGCAAGGTCATAACAGCTTTCTAAGCCATTATTTGTCTTACCATTTCATCTAATAGTTGTTGCAATGTCTTTCCGCCATAATCCTTTTGTTCAAGTGCATTTCCAAATGCTTCAGCAGGTGTCCAGAAACTACCTAAAACATTATTTTGAGGAACTGCATATTTAAATTGCTCAGAAATTACCGAAATAATAGGATTAGATTTTACTTCATCAGTATTAGCTGCATTTATATTGGAAGGTCCCATTCCTCTATCTATAAATCTTTTAAGTTGATTTTGTTCGTTTGTTAACCATTCTGCTAATTTCATAGCATCTGCAGGATATTTGGTCAAAGCATTTACGCCGCAAAGTTTAGTTCCACCAAAGCTCTTAAGTTGAACTTGTTGTCCATCTAGTGTTATGGTAGGCAACTTAGCAACACCCATTTTATCGCCCCAAGCTTCTTTAAAATATTCTGCGTTCCAGCTACCAGAAACAACGGCGCCAAAAGTATTACTATTTAGACCTGTTTTTATTGTGGTATCATCGCCTGTCATAAATGTAGAATGTTGTGCCACAGCTTCCATTGCTTTAGCTGCTTTCAAACCTTTTTCATTGTTGAAATCAACAACTTGTTTTCCATTTTCACCAATGCCAATTGTGCATCCTGCTGACAGGAAAAATGAAGCGTTATACCAACCGTTTGACAAGTCCATTAAAAATTTTTTTTCTGCTGTTTGGCAAGCAGCCAAAATATCATCCATTTTTTGAGCCTGCATATCGGAAACATAGTTTTTGTTGTAATATAAGAAATATGTGTTATCTGCTGTACAAGGATAAGCATATAGTTTTCCGTCAACAGTTGCTGCTGTTACAGAACCTGCTGAGTTAGCAGATTTTACATTATCCACATTTCGTGTGATCTCATATAACAATCCCGCATTGGTCATATTGATAATTTGATCGTCTGCAAACATAAATACATCGGCTGCTGCTGCAGGATCTTCGCTTAAACGTGCATAACAATCAGGCTCACCAACAACGCCAAAAGTTATTTTATAAGTCTTATCAGGATATGCTGCTTTAAAAGAATCAGCCATTTCACCCAACATATACTGATCGTCTTGAGAGCCCCACACCTTTAATTGAATTACATCTTTTTGGTCTTTTGGAGTACAGCCTACAAACAGACTGCAACAAAAAAACAAAGACAATAAAATTGTAAATAATTTTTTCATTTTTTCCTCCCGATATTTTTTATCTTTTTTTGAATAATTTATTTTTATAAACAATCGAAACTACTGTACCTGCTATCAAACATAATCCTAAAAATGACCCAACCACAATCAAAGCAATTTGCCAGCCTTGCATTGGTTGTTTTGATGCAGCTTGATGATTTCTTACAAGTACCATAGCGCTTTGAGCTTCAATATTTATCTCGCCGCCTGAAATGCTCTTTATAACTTCTGAAGAAGCCTGATCGCCTTCCACATAAACATCATAAGTCCCTTGATCAAGCTTAAATGTTGTACTTTGCTTATTGGCATTAAAGATTACATATACAATCTGATTACTGTTGTCTTTGGTTATTCTATAAGCTATTACATTGTTTTCTGAAGTTAAAAATTGCAAATTAAACAAGACATCTGTCTTTGAAGTCATTCTGAATTGACTAAACGCTTTTCTCAAAGCTATTAGTCCTTTATAATACTCTACGGTAGTTTTGTTTTCAGTCTTGGAATCCCATTTAATTGAATTGGTCGAATCAGGTGATTTATAGCTGTTTTCAACATATCCGCCTTTTCCATCGGGTTTTGATCTTAACATCTCTTCTCCAGCGTGAATAAAAGGAACGCCCTGTGAAGTTAAAACTATAGCTGCTGCAAGACGATTCATAGAAGCTATTTCTTCTTCTGTCGCATCAGGGACAGATATTTTCAGTTTGTCATACAAGGTATTATTATCATGCGCAGAAGCATAGTTAATTGATTGCGAAGGATTAGATGTCCACCAGCTAGAAGAACTATTTACTTCAGAATGTTTAACTCCGCCTACAATTCCAAACTTGATGTTTTCTTCCATTCCAGTTGCGCCTGAAACAAAACCTGTAGCGGTTGAAGAAAATACACTGCCCTTGATTCCATCACGTATTGTGTCATTAAAAACAGCTATTCTCTCTAATTGAGCAATATTTTTTTGAATGGCACGATCTGATTCTGACAAAGTGCTATCACCCGCTGTCCAGCCTTCTCCGTAAATGATAATATTGGGATCAACTTCATCAAGCTTTTGCCTGATTAGATTCATAGTTTCAACATCATGAAGTCCCATAAGATCAAATCTAAAACCATCGATCTTATATTCGCTCGCCCAATAGACAACAGAATCTATCATAAACTTTCTATACATGTCCCTTTCACTTGCTGTTTCATTGCCGCAGCCGCTTCCGTTAGAAAATTCGCCGTTTTTCATGCGGTAATAATACCCAGGAACTATTAGATTAAAATTAGAATCTGCTGATTTAGACGTATGATTATAAACAACATCCATAACAACTCTGATACCATTGTTGTGCAAGGTCATAATCATCGTTTTTAGCTCTTTTATGCGAACTTCACCATGATAAGGATCGGTAGAATAACTACCCTCAGGAACATTGTAATTTTGCGGGTCATAACCCCAATTAAATTGCGGCTCATCAAGCTTGGTCTCATCAACAGTAGCATAATCAAACATAGGCAAAATATGAAGTTCTGTTACTCCCATCTCTATAAGATGACTCAATGCAGTCGAATCGCCATAGCTATTGACAGCACCTAATTCAGTAAGCCCCAAAAATTTTCCTCTATGTTTTTCGGATACACCAGATGAAGGATCAATTGTAAGATCTCTAATATGCGCTTCATAAATGACGGCATCTGTTATGTTTTTTGTAATCGGTCTTGTTTGCTCTTCCCAACCCTCAGGATTGGTTGTTGAAAGATCAATAACCATACCGCGATTGCCATTAACTCCTGCTGCTTTTGTATATGGGTCTGTGACCTCATTGGTCAAGCCATTTACTGTTATTGTATATGTGTAATAAGTTTTGTCAAGATCTCCCTCAACAGTCTTGCTCCAAACGCCTTTTTCGCCTTTGGTCATTTCAAGACTTTGCAATAAATTATCGCCATCTCCTGCAGAGTACAAATTTAGAATTACTTTACTTGCAGTTGGTGCCCATAACTTAAATGTAGTACTATTTTTTGAATAAATAGCTCCAAGCTCACCCGAATAACTGAAGACATCAGAAAATTCCTGACTTCCAAAAATCTCTTCCATACTTATCACCATATCTTTATAATAGACAGACTTTACAACATAAGATTTTGAATAATCTACTTCGCTTTTTAAATTTATAGTCAATGATGTTTTTCCTACGCTAGCAGATATGGATTCAATTTGAATTTTATCTAATCCCTTATAAACTTCGAAGTCATTTCTTGTATCTTCTGTTATAGGAGCGGTTACTGTTATTTTAATTTTTTTATTTGATTCAAATACTGCACTTAATATTTTAGGCGTAATATCTACATCATCTCTAGAATAATAGATATTGACATCGCCTTGTAATAGCCAAATTTCTACTTTTCCATCTACAATCTTTTCATACGGAATAAATCTGTCAATGCTTACATCTTTTGCCCAACTGTCTGTACGCACTATAAGACCAATACCTTTTTTAGTAGGATCTACTTT
>DATCJR010000116.1 GCA_036562685.1 Clostridia bacterium
GAAAATTACAAAAAAATATCTCAAAAACTCAGCAAACGTAGAATTATTCGCACCTTTCCAAATTTTACGATCAAGAAGTTTTCAGAGCAATTAAAGCTTATTAAAAACAAAATTAAAATTGATAGAAAAAAGAAATAACAAAGTTGTTAGAGTATTTATAGCTTTTATCATTTTGGCTATAATAATAACTATACTTGTTGCAATTACTATGTCATATAATCGTGGGCAACTGCAAAAAGAAAAGAGTTTGAACAGATAGTTAAATAATCCTCGATGGACTTTAATAAAATATGATATGATACAAACAGATATGACACTAGATCAGGTAATGACTATGCTGGGTAAATATGATGATGTTGATTGGGATGAAGAAAAGCAATATTATATTTATAGTTGGATAGATATTGAAGAAAAGATATTTTTTGAAATCATCATAAAAAATGGTAGAGTTATAAATAAAAATTTGTATAATCATTAATATATAAGCCCCGAATAATCGGGGCTTATATATTATTATTTCATTATTTCATTATTTATCTTTGGTATAAATATTTTGCTTGCCATTAACCACAAAGCGCTCTATTTGAGAAGTAAAACTTTTTGATGATAAAAGCAAAATTCCTATAACCAAAGTAAGAGCGACATCTATTAAGACATATGAGTTATATGCCAAAGAAAATGTCCATGAATCAAAACTTGTCCATGTGCCGAAGAAAATAGCTCCAGACAATACATGGCAAATGTATCGCAATAGACCAAAACAAACAGTTCCGATAGCAAATCCAGGTTTTCCTAATGGTTTAAAAAATCCTACGACAAAAACTGATGTAAAAGCTAGAGGGTAATCTAACAAAACTTGCAGAGGATGGTAAATTTGAGGACTTTGCATCAATTGCAAAATGCTATATATCAATCCCACAACAAGCCCTTTTTTCCAACCAAAATAGAAAACAAAAATAAGCAAGGGTAAAATGCTTGCTGGCGTCAAGCTTCCGCCTTGAGGCATGGAAAATAATTTAATAAATGACAAGGCAAAAGCCAATGCAATTGATACAGCGGCAAAAGTAACTTCCTTTGTGCTGAACTTTGATTTTGCGCCAAAAGAAAAGATTAGCACAACTCCCAAAAGCACCAAAGCAAGAGCGATAGGAGCTGTAAACACTTGGACTTTGTCCCAATCAATTGAACCTAAAAAAATCATAAAACCTCTCCTTTTTTTACCGCTATCTCTAGATTTTATCCCTTATAAACAAAAAATTCCAAAAACAAAGGATTACTGTTTTTGGAATTTTAATCTATTTCGCTTTCCCTGCGTAAGTCTTAACTCCTTCAGGTTCCAAGGGTGTAATCTCAGCCGGCTTTACGGCACCCCCAGCGGTAAATTTTATTTTTGATATTTAGATATATTTATTATATATAATTGTGTCTTTGCTTGTCAAGAATTGAAGCGCTATTTACTTTCTTGTATCTTGGCTTGAATTGGTTTCATCTGATTTTGATTTTTTAAATCTTTTTTTAAAATCTTCGCCTGTAAAGAAATTAAGCAAAAATACAAAAATAATCAAAATCAAAGCCACCAAGAAAACAGCCAACATACCTTTTCCCATTATTTCTAGTGCTTTATATACTAAATCCATAATTTACTCCTTAACCTATAATTCCCCATGTAGTTAGCAAGGAAATCAAAACGCCGCCTGCAATAACAGAAGCGATTTGTCCTGCAACATTGGCTCCTGCAGCATGCATAAGCAAATGGTTTTCTTTGTCTTCTGCAATTCCCATTTTTTCAACTACTCTAGAAGCCATAGGGAAGGCTGAAATTCCTGCTGCTCCAACCATAGGATTGATTTTTTTCTTGGTAAACAGATTTATGAATTTTGCCAAGAATATACCGCCTATAGTATCAAATACGAAAGCTACAATACCAAGCGCCATAATCCATAGTGTCTCAAGCGTCAAGAATTTTTCTGCTTGCATCTGGAATGCTATGGTTATACCTAATAACAATGTAATCAAATTAGGTAAAACTTTTTGAGCTGTATCGGACAAAGAATCCAAAACTCCGCATTCTCTTATAAGATTTCCAAACATCAAGAAACCTACAAGCGCAACTGATTGATAAGCGATCAAACCAGCTACTACAGTAACTATGATAGGGAACAGAATTTTGGTAACTTTAGAAACGCTCTTAGGTGAGTATTCCATACGGATAAGTCTTTCTTTTTTTGTTGTAACAAGTTTGATAACAGGAGGTTGGATAATCGGAACTAATGCCATATATGAATAAGCCGCCACAGTTATAGGCGCAAAGTATTTTGTACCGCTCTTTATTGCAACATATATAGCAGTGGGACCATCTGCAGCACCAATAATACCTATTGAGGCAAGGTCAGCAAGGGTAAAATGTACACCAGGGATCAAACCAATTGCTGCTGCTGCCAAAATTGTAACGAATATACCAAATTGAGCCGCAGCACCAAATAACAAC
>DATCJR010000117.1 GCA_036562685.1 Clostridia bacterium
TTTGTTATAATATTGATAAGATTTAATTTTGTAGGAAGGGGAAGGTTAATGATTTTATTTGTAAACAACTCTCAACGAAAAGGAACTTGTTATTATGAGTTTTATAAAGGCAAATGGGATAACAAAACTTTCTGGAGGGACGATTCAATATTTTTGCACGATGATTTAATGTATAAAGCGGAAGGTTTTGAACTTTCCTTGATAGAAGTTGTTAATTTTAATGCGTTTGGAGAAACGGAAATAACTCTTTCTCAATGGCGTAAAATAGGAGAAATTGTTTTAGATAAAGATATTACGTCGCAGGAAGTATATAAGGAAGCGGATATATGGGCGCAAAAGGTATTTAAGGAATATGAGTGTTTTACTATACTCGGTTTATAAAAATACTTTTTGTCCCACACACATACCCTAAAAACGAGATTTTGTCCCACACATACATTCTAAAAGCCCTATATCACAAGATATAGGGCTTTTTTTATATCATTTTTATAACTTAAAAAAATGTTTTTTAAATGAATTAATAGTTATGGAACTTTGATTGATTATCATAAGATGTTATAATGAATAAATCAATTTTGATAAATAAAATAGTGAGCCTTATGGCTAACTTTAGAAAAATAACAAAGGATAAAAAAATGCGATGGTACATTGTAGAGAACAAGAAAAAAATTGCGAGTGAAAATTTTGAAGGGCACAGCGATCATATCGAAATGAGCGGAGAACAGGTTTCGGCTGTTATTACATATTCGGTAAAAGACGGTGTTCCTGCATATAAAAGACAATTTGCATTTCCTATGATACGTATTCAGCCAAACAACACTTTTGGATCTTATCAGCCAGAATGCAATCTTGAATCAATAAAATTTGGTGAAAAAGAACAATTCTTAAGAGTTGAACTTGACGGCGTGCTGACTATTTTTTCTATGGCTGGCGATCTTAAAATTTCGCGCAGCTTTTATCCTTCTACCACGCTTCCAATTTTTTACGAACAGATTGAAATAACCAACCTTGGCAATATTGATGCAACGCCTTATTGGGAAGACAAAAAACGATTCGATATGCGCATTGCATGCGAGGGCTATGCGGTAGCAGAACGCATAAGCAATGCACCTTGTAGGGCTATTCATGCAGGAGAGACAGTTACTATAATATTTGCCTACTTGGCAAGGCTTAATAATGAACAAGTTCCTATAGAAAAAAATCCTTTGCTAAAACGTCGCGCAAGAATAACAGAACTTCTATCTCAAGTGGATGTAACTACGGGCGACGAAATCGTGGACACGATGTTTGCATTTGCCAAAATCCGATCAGGAGAAAGTCTGTTCCGTACAGAAAAAGGCTTAATCCATTGTCCAGGCGGTATGTCGTATTACGCGGCTGTGTGGTGCAATGACCAGTGTGAATATGTAGCACCGTGGTTTGCGTTTACAGGGGACGAAAAAGCAGTTGAATCAACAATCAATTCATTCCGCTGGTATGAGCCTTTTATGAACGATGAATATTTGCCTATTCCAAGCAGCATAATTGCCTGCGGAAAAGATTATTGGAACGGAGCAGGGGACCGCGGTGATGCGTCAATGTATCTGTATGGACTAAGCCGCTTTTTGCTTACTCGAGGACAACTTCCTGATGAAAGACAAAAAAAGGCGCTTGAATGGTGCGCAGAATATATTATCCGTAAGATCAATTCTGACGGTGTGGTAGTTTCTGATACAGATGAACTAGAAAACCGTCTTTCTTCCGGCATTAACTTGAACACATCATCGCTTTCTTATGGCGCATTTGGGTATTACGCAACACTGTTAAAGCGCATGGAAAAACACCAAGAAGCTCAAAAGTTCCTTGAACTGCAGAAAAAGATAAGAAACGGAATTGAAAATTATTTTGGCGGAAAAGTGTCAGGATACCAAACTTATCATTATCATAAGAATTGCGATGTGATACGAGCATGGAACTGCCTGCCTGTTTATATGGGGATTTTAGATAGAGCCAAACAAACAGCCGATAGTATTGACCAAAAATTATGGACTGAGGGAAGCTGTCGCTCTACTGAAGGAGAGAAAATTTTGTGGGACAGAAGCGCCTTATATTATATCGCTTCTTTGTTCCGTATGGGAGACAGCGAGCGGGCATGGAATAAGCTAAGAGAGTTTTGTGTCACTAGACTGCTTGGCGAACATGTCCCCTATGCAATAGAAGCGTATCCCGAAGGCGGAATGAGGCATTTGAGCGCAGAGAGCGGACTTTTCTGCCGCATAATTACAGACGGTATTATAAATATTTCTTTTGATGAAAAAGGTTATATATTAAATCCTGTTTTGCCCAAAGATGTAAAAACTGTTAAGGTAAATAAAATTTATCTCAACGGCAAATATGAGAACTTAGTTATAGAGAATAAAATGGTGTAAAAAGTTATAGGAAGAAGCATTTATAATTTTATAGGTTTACAGCAAATAACATTTGCATTTTCAAAGTCATAAAGCTCTTTTGTTCCATGTAATGTTATAAGTTATCATCAAGCAATATTAAAGGCGATTACATATAAATTCAATATAAAAATGCTTTTGATGAATATATACCTAAAAATTAATATAAATAAAAAAGGAATTAATCATCTAAAAATATTTTTGAGTTTAATTTGGTATTAGTGCTTTATGCTAATACCATTTTCTTTTGCTTTCGCTGTTATTCATTTTGCAGGTGCTAGATTTTTTAACATAACATTGTATGCGGGCATATAATGGGATAGTTTTATAAAAAAGGAGGCAATTTTACATAATGTCTTATCCAATTAATTTTTTTAATAAGGATCCTGTTAAGCCCAAAAACGAACAAGAAAAAAAGGATTACACTCCGCCCAGAAGGCAAGAAACCCAAGAGTCCAGCAACCAGCTGAGAGATTATGGCCGAGCACCTTTAGTGGTCAATATTGAAAAAGCTGCTTTGGTTAACCAGAATTTCAGAACAGCTTTATGGACAGGCGAACATCTTCAAGTTACCTTAATGAGCATCCGTCCTGGCGAAGATATAGGTCTAGAAGTTCATCCTGATACAGACCAATTTCTGATGGTCATGAGCGGAAAAGGAAAAGTCATGATGGGCAAAACCAAAGAAAACCTCAGTTTTTCTGAAAATGTTTTCCCCAATTACGCCATAATAGTTCCTGCTAAAACTTGGCATAACATAATTAATGTGGGCAATACGCCGTTGAAACTGTTCTCAATTTATGCTCCGCCTGAACATCCTTTCGGAACAGTTCATCGCACAAAAGCCGAAGCTGAAGAAGCCGAAGCAAGCTATACAAGCGCACAACCAACTTCTACTAAGTTTATTTATACCGAAGAAGAGGAAGAAAAAGTATATTAATAGCTTTGCATAAAGAAGTTTATTAAAAGAAAAAAGCCTTATATCATTAAGATATAGGGCTTATTTGATATTTAATTTATAGATTTTTCTTTTATTTTTAATGCTACTAACCTTTTTTCCGATTAAACAATAAACTTTTTTATGCTATACTTATATAAAATCCTAGCAAAAGGAGGTAATGATTTTATGTTATTAAGAGTTTTTGAGAGTGTATTTAACCTGGAGGGGAAAGAAATCTAAAACCTTGCTTTTGCCCTCCAAAAAAGCCGATTAAAAAATTTTGGAGGAAAAATGGAGTTTTTGAAAAAATACGGGCTTACGCCTTATTTTGAACAGCAAGCCCGACTTTTTGACAGCTTGCAGCTTGCAAGAGTCAGCGAACAGCATCGTGATTTATACAAAGTAATTACACAAAACGGTGAAATGACGGCTGTCGTTTCAGGAAAGCTAGCATATCGTGCCAGACAAAGTACAGATTTTCCAGCAGTAGGCGATTGGGTAATGATTGATTATGCCAACCCTACCGCAATAATACATCAGGTTTTAAATCGAAAGAGCGCTTTTATTCGAAAATCAGCAGGTACTGAGATTTCTGCACAGCAGATTGTAGCGGCTAACATAGATATTATTTTTATCTGTATGTCGCTTAATGAAGATTTTTCTTTGCGCAGGCTTGAACGGTATATGACTGCAGCATGGGACAGTATGGCAACACCTGTCGTTGTGTTGACAAAAGCCGATCTATGTGATGATATCCAAACCAAATTAGCCGAAATAGCTGCCATAACCATAGGCATTGATGTTATTGTTTGCTCCGCGCTTAACGGTTACGGTTATGATGAAGTTTTAAAACATATTGACAGCAGCAAGACCGTAGCATTTATAGGATCTTCAGGCGTTGGTAAATCCACGCTTATCAACAAATTGATGAAAGAAGATATCTTAGACACCGGCGAAATCCGAAAAGATGGCAAAGGACGGCACACCACTACACACCGCCAATTACTGCTTTTGCCTGAAGGAGGAATAGTGATAGATACGCCAGGCATGAGAGAACTGCAGCTTAGTTCGGCTGATATTTCAAAATCTTTTGAAGATATAGAAACGCTTGCCTATTTTTGTAGATTTCGGGATTGCACTCACAATACAGAACCTGGTTGCGCGGTAAAAGCAGCGATAGAAAACGGAGATTTATCAAAAGAACGTCTTGAGAGTTATAAAAAGCTCAAAAAAGAAATCGGTTATATGAACCTGAACTTTCGCCAGTTAGAACGAGAAAAAATCAAAAACATGTTCGGCGGCGTTAACAAAATGAAGCAAACTATGAATTATGTAAAAGATAAAGACAAAAACCGCTGAAAGATAAAGATAAAGATAATAACCAAATCTTGCTATGTAAGATTTGGTTATTATCTTTTAAAATCAATATCAAGAATAATATATAAGCAATTGTCTTTAATCGAATAACTAATTATATGATATTCCAAGTACTGTTCATATAATTTTGAAATTTCATATACTGATCTATTGAATATCAGAACTTTCCCGTTGATATCAGTTATTTTGCAAAAAGTATTAATATCTGCATTTTCAAAAAATTCATTTAGCTTTAACATATGGGCTCACATCTATTTAATACTAAATTTTAGTACATGTTTATTATAGTACTAAATATTAGTACTGTCAACACAAAAATACTAAATTTTTGTATATTTATATTGAAATGGAATTTAAGAACAGACTAAAAGAATTAAGAAAAACCAAAGATTTGACACAAGCACAAGTTGCGAAGTTGCTCAATATGTCCAAAACAGGTTATGCAAGCTGGGAACAAGGACTTGCTGAGCCAGGTGTTGAGCAAATCAAAATACTATGTGATATTTTTGATGTTTCTGCTGATTATCTGATAGGTCTTGAAGATGAAAACGGAAACAGATATTAATAAGGTTCAAATAGAATTTATATAAAATAAAGTTATCATGGTTGTAAGATAAAAAATTGGATGTTAAATAATTATCTTTTTTGATTTATATGTACTTCTAATTGCTGATAAGGTATAGTGATACCTTCTTTGTCAAACTGCTTTTTAACCTCTTCAATGATGTCATAATAAACAGTCCAATAATCTACTCTGGGTGTCCAGATTTTCAATACAAATTCCAGCCAATTGTCTTTATGAGAATACACTCTTGCAAAAGGCAGCGGATCTTTTAGCGTTAACGGATGATTAAAAGCAATATCATACAAAATTCTCTTAACCTTTTCTATATCACAATCAAGTGGGGCGCGGAATTTCAGGTCAATCCGCCGCGTATCTTTGGCAGAATAATTGGTCAATGCTGTTTCAATTATCGATTTGTTTGGGATAGTGATAAGCTTGTTGTCTATTGTTACTAACTTGGTATAAAAAATCGTTATTGATTCCACAGTACCTTCGTGCGTTCCGTTATCAATATAATCTCCTGTCTTAAAAGGCTTGAAAATCAAAATCATAAAACCGCCGGCAAGATTGGATAATGCGCCCTGCAAAGCAAGTCCTATCGCAAGACCTGCAGATGCAAACGCTGCCAAAACAGAAGTAAGAGGAACGCCCAAAACGCTGACTACGGATATAATGAGTATAGTTTTTAGAGAAATAGAGATAAAGCCCTTGAGGAAGCCTTGAATACTGGCATCAAGTTTTTTGAATCCTCTTGATTTTAAAATAAGCTTAATAAGGTATTTTATTAAAAATAATCCTACTGCCAGCAACACTCCTGCAGCCAAAATCTTAAGTCCTGCTGAAGCAATAAAATCCAAGACATTTTTCCACGAAATCATATTTTTATTATTTGATAAAATAGATGTGTTTATCTAAATTTTGGTAAAAAAGATACATAAACACGATATTAATTTATATTAGAATTTTTTAATTAGAATTTTTTAATCGTTTTTTAATAGTATTTTTAAAGGCTTTTTTTATAAATATTGTTATAATCATTTTGAAATCATTTTTGGAGGGAAGCAATGAAACAGCAATTTACTGCAAAACCGTTGAGCAAAACAGCAAAAATCATAATAGGCGCTAGCGTAGGATTTTTGGTAGTTTTGATTTTATTATTTTCATCTATCACCGTTATTGACCAAAGCGAAATTGGTGTTTATACCAATTTTGGAAAGTACAAATCACAATTTACAGCAGGTGTTAATTTAAAAGCGCCTTTTACATCCAAGGTTTACAGATACAACACCAGAGTACAGCAGTACGAAAACACATACGAAGCATACACTTGGGACACTCAGCTTGTAAGCTATGAACTAACTGTGCAATATCAGCTTGATAAAGACAATGTTTATCAGGTATTTATAAATTTTGTAACTATGAATCAGCTTGAACAAAAGCTTACTCCTATGTTCTATTCAGAGTCAAAGAATATATTCAAAGAATATTCTGCAAGCAAGACCGAAATTACACAAGATTCTAACGGCAATGAAATTGAAAAGGATGTCAACGAGGTCATCCAAAAGCGTGATGAAATAGAAAGCAAAATCAGAGAACAGCTTATCCAAAAAAGCCCGCTATTTTTTGTGGATATAGTCAATGTAACGCTAAAGGATATTAGCTTTAGTTCAGAATATGAAAAAGCGGTAGAAGATAAGCAGGTTGCATATCAAAATTATTTGGCAGA
>DATCJR010000118.1 GCA_036562685.1 Clostridia bacterium
TGATAAAAATGAGGTATTTACAGTTGCACAAGGTACTTCATATTTCCTCGTAACAACAACTCTTGGCTCAGTATATTCGCCTTTTAAAGGGGTTGCAGTGCGTACTGATGTGGCAGAAGGTTTTGGCGGAATGACAGCTACTCAAATTCAAGCAACTCTTACATCTGATAGCTATGTAGCATTTGATTATTTTCAAATGGTAGTTAACACCAATGCAGGCATTCGAGTAAGCCTAAGCGATGGAAATAATACTATTTCATTAAAAGACCAAGCAAGTTATTATGTTCAAACAAGTCAAGGAAAGCTTATATCCAAAGTATCTACTGATGGTATGGTGTATCCGATTACTTCTGAATTCCAAGGATTTAGCGGTAGATTTATAATTCCTTTGGACAGCTTTGATGGTTCAATAAATAATCTTACTTCAATATCTTATTCAAGCGCTCTTGTTAACAGAGTGCGTCATAGCTTTGGTGATGTTTATGTTCTAGATGGCTTTAATCCTGACACAGCTATTACATATGAAGATGTGGTTTGGACAGCACAAGCTGATAATTATACTAAATTAGGCGAAAATAATGTTACGACAATTTTATTAAACGCTGGGGAGTTCGTAGGCGCTCCTGCTAATCTGACAGCAGAAATGACCAATAACTCTAAAGTAGCTCAATTTAAAAATGACGTTATGATAATCAGCTTGCCAGATGAAATGAAAAATGAAAATGGTTTTGTATCTTTAGAAAAAGTTAAAGGCATAGTATTTGATTTAACAACAACCTCTAAAGCAAAACTTTTCCCGCTTTTATGTTTAGTTGATTCTAAATATGAACTTAACACTCTTAATGGTTGGCAGACAAGATATGCAAATGAAACGAACACATGGATTTGGAATACTGGAGTTATTAGTGTAAATCAAAGTGCAGTAGTTATTTATCCTGAATTTGATGGTAGAATAGTAGTACCTGTAACTCAAGCTGCTTTTTCAGGAACGAATAATGCGACAGGAGATACTTTCCCTACCGAAATTTTACCCTACATTATTGTAGAGCCTTTAAATAATCCGTCAATGTGTAATGCATCAGTGACTATTAGAAGTGTCACTCTTGTCGATGATTTAAAACCCTACGAGGCTTGCAGTGTTAATTATGATGGATTTAATGCTACAGTAGAAGCAGGACTTTCTAGAAATTATGTATTGCCTGGCACAGAAGTTACATTTACTGTATTACCAAAAATAGGATTTGAATTTGAATCAGCTACATTAAATGATGAACCTGTAACATTAAACAGTGATAACACATTTACGGTTGTTGTAACAGAAGATGTTAACTTTTATGTAGTGTTCAAGGCTATCGATTATACTATAACTTATGTGCTAAATGGAGGAACTAACAATCCAGAAAATATTACGACTTACCAGTCAATCAACGCAACTTTTGATTTGAAGGATCCTACCAAAGAAGGCTATGTTTTTGAAGGCTGGTATTTAAATGAAGATTTTAGTGGTGAAAAAGTTACATCTATTGTAAGAGGATCTAGCGGAGATATTACATTGTACGCAAAATGGTCCAAAACCGCGAAAGCATCCAAAGGCTGTGGTACTGTTAGCGGAAGCGGAATGGATATGATTTTCATAATGCTATTTACTTCTTTTGGTGTTTTACTTTTGCTTAGCAATAAAAAACAATTTAAAACAAACTAAAGATAAAGTTGGCTGTCCTCTAACATTTTGTTAGAGGACAGGAGCCAAAAAATGTGGTGAAGAATGATTAAAATAAAAAAATATGGTTTAATTATCTTTTTAGTAGTCTATATTGCTATTAGCATGTTATTTTTACAGGAGAAAAAATTTGTGGCTAATGCTACTTCTTATTCTTGGTCAGATCCTGCTACAATAATTAAAGTAACTGATGAAAACAGAGAGTTAATATATAATACTCCAATAGATGATGATACCACCGAAACCTATGATCCGGATAGCAGAAGATTTCAGAGTATGGCTTCAATAGAAGTAACAGGTGAGCGTATTTGGGCAGCTTGGACTGTTGGCGGCGATAAGGAACCTCATCCGCACAATTATATTGTACTAGCATATAGTGATGACCAAGGTGCAACCTGGATTGATCCATTTATAATAATAGATCATGATGATGCTTTAAACTCAGGAATAAAAGTTTGTGTTCCCAATTTATGGCTTTCACCTCAAGGCGAATTATGGTGTTTTTATGTACAGGCAGGCACTTGCGTAATAGTAATACCCAATCCTGAAGCAACACCCGAAGAAATACAATGGACAGGGCCTAGATATATTATTGATACTTTTGGTGCGCAAAAAATACCAACTGTAATAATTGATGATTATGGCAGAGAGGAATGGCTTATATGTGCTGAAAACGGGACTACAGAAAATGGAGCATACCTTAACAAAACTTCTATCTTTTCATCGACTGATAAAGGAAAAACATGGAAAAGAAAAAGTGAGGCAATATCAACAGCAACTTCTAAAAGGTTCCATGAGTCTCAAATTGTAGAACTAAAAGATAAAACCCTCTGGATGTTATCTAGAATTGAAAATGGAAGCGGAGGCGGAGTAGAGCAGTCCTTTTCATACGATCGTGGAGTTACTTGGACCGATTATGTTGCCAATTTAGGAAGTCCCTTGATTAGCCCTGGTTCAAAATTTCATATAGAGAGATTACCTTCTGGTAATTTATTGTGGATAACTAATCTTAGCACTGCTACAAGAACTAACCTAATGGCATTTTTATCCAAAGATGATGGAAAAACATGGAGTCACTCATTGACTATAGATGATAGGACAACAGTTGCATATCCTGATGCAGCAATTGATAGTGAAGGAAATATTTATGTTATATATGATCGTAACCGTTCAATTCAGCAAGAAATCCGTATGTCTGTATTCAATGAATCTGATATTATTGCAGGAGAGTTTATAAGCGATGTTGCAAAAAACCGTATTTTGATATCTAAAAATCATGAATATAAAGAATTGATATCATTAAAAACTCAATTTGACAGAAGGATCGAAGTCTCTTTAGGTACTGCATCATCAAGCTTTTTGAATAATCTTCCTACTAATATTGTTGCTGTTGATGAATATGGCGAAGAATACACTTTGACCGGAACATGGTCATCTTTAAATTACAATAAAAACGCAGAAGGCATTTATAAATTTAGATTTAATACAAAATTGCCTGATAAAGTAGAAGATGCGCAAGATTTATTAAGCGTTACAGTTAAAGTAGCAGATGTTAAGCTTCCAGATACATCTCAACCTGATACATCATCAAAAGGTTGTAGAGGTGTATCAATGATTAATTTCACGATAATATCTTCTTTGCTAGGTGTCGCCTTTATGGGTTTGTTGCTATTTAAAAAATAATATTACTTTATTAGATTTTTAAAAATCCCTTTTTACATATGAAAGGGATTTTTTTATTATTTATTATATATTCTTAATCAAGAGAAAACTTTAAAAATATATCATGAGTTCAAAGCTTTATGATATTGAAGTAATTATAAAACTTGCTTATAATTTAAGGTGTGATATTATCAAGTTTATGGCTATAAGCAAACGCCAAAAACGCAATAGAAAAGTAACTTAGTAATGATTAATTATCAGGTGTTTTAACCTTTTTTCTATAAGCATTTGGAGAAATCTTTTCAAATTTTTTAAAAAAGGCAACAAACTGATTATATTCATTAAAACCGCAGTTTATAGCAATTATATTTAACGGTAAATTGCTCGTGGTTATTTGATGTTTTGCAAATTCCAATCTCTTTTTTAGGATATAGGTTTTTGGAGGGCAACCGTACTCTTCTTTAAATCTTATTCTGAAATAATCAGAACAGTATCCTGATTGCTTGGCTAACTTATCCAGTTTAATTTCGGTCATATAATACTGGTCTATATAAGCTTTTGCAAATTGAATGCTGGTGGATTGTTGGGTATTATTTAACCTTTGTAATTGAGTGAGTAATTGGAAAATCATTACTTCTATCATTTTGATATAATTGAAGTTTCGGTTTAAGTATTCAGTTTCTATATCCATGATATATTTATGGATTAATGAATCGAAATCATTATAAATTTTTGTATCAAAACTATAATCGATTTCTTTGTCTATTGTAAAACCTATAGCCGTGATACGTGAAGGATCAAAATGAATTTCATTATGCAAAACAAAGGGTGAATAAATAATAAATGATCCAGGGGAGAACTTTAGTTCTGAATTTGATAAGTTATAGTTTCTATAATAGTTAATATAATTTTCAGATTGAAAATTGGAATCTTCAAAATTTATATAGCCAGATTCACCTGAACCGCTGTGAAAATAAACTAATTCATAACAATTATGAAGATGAGGAGGTACTTTTGTTATTTGTTTATAGTTATTTATATGTATGTATTTAAAACTTATCATTAGTAAACCCAAAAAATATTATTTGGTTGTTTTATGTCATTATATAAAAATGTTATTTAGTTGTCAATATTGATATAAAAATCTTACTTTTTTCAATATTAATTATAAAGAAAGTTATTAAAATCTGTATCTAAAAAAATAGCCTATATCGTAAAATCATTACTTTGTATTGTTTTTTTGCATTGTTTTGTTATATAGGATGCACTAAACTAAAAGCATAAAATGATTATATATTCGGGCGGAGAATGAGGAATATATACAATGAGTTATTCAAATAATCAATCACTTACAACTTACAAAAAGTTGGCTAAAAAGCAAAAAAGACTGCAATTTGCTGAAATTGAAGTTTTAATAATGGCTTCTCTTAGCGTCATTTATTTGGCTGTATTTGCTTATGCTCCTATGTTTGGAGTTGTTTTGGCGTTTAAAGACGGAAACATGAAGCTTAACATTTTGGATGCAATTCTAAAGTCCAATTGGGTGGGATTTAATAACTTCAAAATATTTTTAACTGATCAAAACTTTAAGGATGTTATTCTTAATACCCTAGGACTTAATGTGCTGATGCTCTTCATTAACTTCCCAGCTCCAATAATTTTCGCACTATTGATTAACGAAGTATGGCATGCAAAATTCAAAAAGACTATACAGGCAATCACCAACTTCCCTCATTTTATTTCTTGGGTTGTTTTTGGCGGAATTTGTATAGCTCTAACAGATATGACAACAGGAATTTTTAATCCTTTGTTAAAACTTATTGGATTATCTTCAGATGAAAATCCAATAAACTTACAGTCTTCTGAATTTTTCTGGGCGACAATAATTATTACTTCATTAATTAAGGGTACTGGTTGGGGTTCTATAATATATCTTGCATCACTTTCAGGAATTGACCCGAGCCTTTATGAAGCTGCTGAAATAGATGGCGCCAATCGTTTTCACAAAGCGATTTATATTTCTATTCCTATGATGGCTGATACGATCACTATCTTTTTGTTGCTAAGCATTAGCAATTTGTTGGGAAACTCTTTTGAACATTTCTATATATTCCAAAATGTATTGAATATTTCAAGAAGCGAAGTTCTGACAACGTATATCTACAAAAAAGGCATACTGCAAAATATGTATTCATTAAGTTCAGCTATAGGTTTGTTTGAATCAACTATTGGCTTAATATTACTTGTTACAGCTAATTATATAAGCAAGAAAACAACTGGAAGGAGCTTATATTAATGACAACAGCGTACGAAAGAAGAACTTATAAGAGAAATCACATAAAAAGGATGCATGTTTTTGATTATTTTAATTATTCTTTTATGATTATTTTTGCATTAATCACATTGTATCCTTTCTGGTATGTAGTTATTGGTTCCTTAAATAATGGCCAGGACTTTTCAGGCGGCGGTGTTTGGCTGTGGCCCAGAGTTTTTACAACGGCTAGTTATAAAGTAGTTTTTGCAGATGATAGATTGTGGTTAGGTTTTAGAAATACCGTATTAAAGACCGTTATTGGTGTGATTACATCTTTGATCTTTACATCATGCACAGCTTACGGACTTAGCAGCAATAAGTTGCGTTTTAAAAAAGTATTTCATTGGATTAATTTATTTACTATGTTTTTTAGCGGCGGTCTTATACCGTATTTTATGGTTATAAGTATGATAGGCCTATATGACAACTTTTTGGTTTATGTTATACCGTCAATTTATTCTGTTTATAACATGCTGGTTATGTCATCTTTCTTCAAATCAATTTCAAATGAAATAAAAGAGGCTGCGATTATAGACGGAGCAAGGGAATTTACAATCTGGTGGAGAATTTATCTTCCATTATCAAAACCCTGCCTTGCAACAATTGGTTTGTGGATTGCAGTAGGGCATTGGAACTCATATATGGGAACAATGCTATATACTCAAGGAACAGATTTGATGACATTGCAATATTATCTCGTTAAGTTGATCAAACAATCTAGCGTTCCTGTTTTGGAAGGTGATTTGGCAGCTATTCAAAAAGAGACATCTGCCACGACCATATCTTTTGCGGCAATAGTAATTTCTACAATACCTATTTTTGCTTTGTATCCTTTCTTACAGAAATATTTTACAAAAGGTATAATGATCGGCTCAATAAAAGGATAAAAAATTTTCACATAGGAGGAAAAGATGAAAAGAATTGTTACATTGCTACTTTCTTTCACTTTAATTTTTTGTAGCTTAGCAGCATGCAAAAACAATAACCGTAAGTCAGATTATTATTATCCTGACCATGGCTATGCTGATGCTAACAGTGATAGTTGGACACAATTGACAGACGATGACGAAGAAATAACAATTAATTGGTTTGTCAATTATTCTACCTTTAGCTGGGGAGGAAATGGAAACTCATTGGTTTCTGATGTAATAAAGGAAAAGACCAGAATTAATATTAACTTTATCACGCCAGCTGATGACTCGGGACAACAGCTTAATACTTTGATTTCTAGCGGAAATCTTCCTGATGTTATTACAGTAAATCATGGTACAGCGTTAAGAGTTCAGCTTCAAGATGAAGGATATGTTTATCCTCTACAAGGATTAGCAGAAAGATATGCTCCTTCTCTTTTAAACCGTATAGACGATGAAATAATATCGTATTTTAATGCAGGTAATGATACAATCTTTGGATTACCTAACCATTATTATACCTATAATGATCTTAATGATTACAAAGAAATTTCAGGAATGACTTTGAATTCAAACGGTGGAATCGTGGCAAGAAAAGATTATTTAGAAGCATATATTGCATACAAAAAGTCTAAAAATCCTGATTGGTCAGATGTTGAAGCAACTTCTCCTCAAGGATTTATAGAAATGTGCTTATGGGTAAAACAAAACTATAATCTACCCGCAACTAACCCTACGGTATGCTTAGGACAATTTGAATCATCCACAACCAATGGTAGCAAGGGTATTAACTGGTTAATGGAATATTTTGCAGTTGAGCCTGAAGACAAAGAAGGCAATAAGACTTATGAACCGGCTCAAGAAAAATATAAAGATGCATTAATGTTCCTTAATGAGTTATACAGAAACAAATTGATTTCAAGCGGTAACTTGAGTGCTAATTACTCTCAAATATCTACTTACATTCAACAAGGACTTCCTTTTGTATGTATGTTATCACCTCAGGATTTTGCATCATTCTTTAGAAACGCTTACTTAAATTCTGGAATTGAGTATGTTCCTATCGTGCTTACTAATTATCAGGGTGATGCTCCTGTTTTGAGAGATTTGTCAGGCAACGGATATCGTTTTAGCATGATAACAACATCTTGCAAACATCCTGATAGAGTAATAAAACTATTTGACTTTTTGTGGAGCGAAGAAGGACAGCGTTTGATTCAATATGGTGTTGAAGGCGTAACTTATGAATATGTAAAGCAGCCTGGAGAAACAGAAACCGTTGTTGATAAAGAGACCAATGAAACCAAGACAATCACATACAAATATGGACAGATTAAGTGGACTGACAAAGTATTTGAAGAAATTCAAAACAGCGCATCTGGAAAATATGGATTCATGGGCGGTATGTTGTTATTGATCAATCCTATGTATGCTAGATTGACACACTATAAGGGCGAAACTTTGGATACTTTCCTAAAGTATGTTGATTATAATCTAAAAGCAGCATTGCAACCTTATACATACAGCAGAAAAGGACTTGAATTCAGTTTGGATGCAACAGACAGCAGATATGTTTCTATGGTATATTTGCAGACCGAACTTAACAACCTTTGGTACGAATATATTCCAAGAATAATTTCTCAGTCTTCAAAATCTGCAGCAGAAAATCTATATAAGGGTACATTGGCTCAAGCCGAATCAATGGGATATAAAACATTATTGATGTTCCAAAATACCTGTTTCAAAGCGCACAAAGAAAAACTTGGAATTTCATTTGGTTGGCCGCCCAATGATGCTAATTCCGGCTATGATACTTGGGTTGTTAATAGCATATTTGGCGATACTTCACGTACTCTTGAAATACCTTCTGATATCACACTTCAATAACTAAAAAAAATTAATAAAAAACGTTTTTACAAAAGAACGGTAGAGAGGACAAGTTCCTCTCTACTGGATAACTATTTGCAAAAAATGCTAGAAGAGAGCGAGTTATGGAAAAATACAAGATTATTATTGATACCGACATTGGTGACGACATTGATGATGCTTTTGCTTTGGCAGTAGCATTAGCTTTGCCTGAATATGAAATTTTAGGAATTACTTCTGTTTATAGAAATGTAAATATGCGTTCTAAAATTGCTAAGGCGGAGCTTGATTATTATGGACATGGGGATATAAAAGTTTATTGCGGCGAAGATTATCCCATAAAAGAACCTTTAAAGATGTTTCCTTTCGAACGAAAAGGAGAAGACGGTAAGGTAATTATTACGCATTATCAAGAAAATATGGCTGGTTATAATTATGAAGAAAAATCGGCTATAGACTTTTTGTTGGAAAGTGCAAAAAAACATCCAAATGAAATTGTTTTGTTTGCTATAGGTCCATTGACTAATCTTGCAAGAGCATATCAACAAGATAGTGAGACTTTTAAAAAGTTTAAGAAAATAGTTATAATGGGTGGCATTATTAATCAGTCTTTTGCCGAATGGAATATAAAATGCGATCCTGAAGCTGCCGATATCGTGCTCAAATCAGGGGTTGATATCCAAATGGTTGGTTTGGATATTACTCGTAAATGCGTCTTAAAAGATGAAACACTGAAACAGATTTTAAGTTTTGAAAGCAAAGGAAATAAGTTATTAGCTTCCATGATGAAGATATGGATAAAAAACAACAATAAAAATCCTATACTTCACGATCCATTGACAATAGCATCCTTTGTAAGACCTTTTTGTGAATTTTCAAAACATAAAGTTGAAGTCATTCTTGACGGAGACAAAAGAGGATATACCGTTGAATCTCAAAATGGCAACGAAATTTTATATGCTGAAAATGTAGATAACAATGCTTTTGAACAGTTTATTTTAGATACTCTAAAAAAGGCAGAATCAAATTGCTGTTAAAATAAACAAAGGAGGAATTGATGAAAAGACTTTTAGTTTTTGTAATAGCGCTATTGTTAATCGGGGGAAGTCTTGTAATGGGTGTTAATTATAATAATGTAAAAGCAGGACATCTAGATCCGGCTAATGTAATAATCGTAACGGATCAAAATAGAGAGAGCTTATACAGGACCAAATTATCATCAGATACTTCAGAAACATATGACCCTGCTACAAGATACTTTCAATCTATGCCCAGTGTAGAAGTAACAGGAAATCGTATTTGGGCTGCAATGACAGTCGGCGGTTATACCGAACCTGATGCTAACAAT
>DATCJR010000119.1 GCA_036562685.1 Clostridia bacterium
CAAAGTGATCTTAATCCATCAGTAGTAAAAAAAACGCAAAAAAATATTATAAAAAAATCATTAATAACTATAGCTATTAGTTCAGTAATTATTCTATTTTGTGGAACTTTAATGTTCGTAATGCAAGAAAATTTACTTGGCGCAGTGTTTATTGCTTTGGGTTCATTATTTTTAATAGTAATTATAATTTTGTCCAAAAAATCAGTGTTTTCTCAAAAAGAGTATAAGGTGTTTTTTGATTTTGATGAGGACTTAATAAAGATTACATCATTTGAAAATAATGAGATAGCTTCGGTTTCCAAAGTTTTTTATAAAGACTTAGAGAAGATTGAAGAAAGAGAAGATTATATTTTGATTTATATCAATAAAATTAATTATTTTATTTTGGAAAAATCAAAAATGGTCGAAGGCAATTTTTCTGAACTTCGTACTTTTCTTTATGGAAAACTTAATACCAAATATAAACTTATGTGTAAAGTTTAAAATTAATTTATGAATAAGCTGAATAAAAAATATCAGATTAGAAAAAAAGATATAATCAAAAAACCCAGCTTATAATCTGATCAGCAAACTCCATTCCTAGCTTTTTTTGAAGATTACATGAAGCTATATTAGATGTAAATATATGGGCATAGGGAATATGCCCGTTTTTTAATCTTTCACTTATCAAAAAGGCTTCCAAAGCATATCCAACACCTTTTTTTCTATACTCTGGCATAACTTCCAGCATCCCCATAGAGCCTTCGTCATGAACTCCTATAAAACCCATAATATCATTACCTGAAAAAGCTCCGAACATAGAATTGCTCTTAATGCGGTCAGTTATGTATCTAATGCTAGAACGGTTAGAATAGTTATCAAACACAAAATTAACATAATCTAATGTCAACGGCTTTATTTCAAAATCATATTGATTTTGCGGCGGAAAAGGTTTGGTATAAACCACCTGATAGCATTCTTTTTTGTGTTTAAATTTGAACTTTTCTTTAATTAACGGATAATAAAAATCCTGATGGATTACAGAACATCTATTTCGTTTGCACAAAGCAAGTATAGATTCAATATCCGCATCTTTTTCTAAGCTAATACAATAAACACGTCCCTCAAGATTATATATCACAACACCGTCGTTATTGGCATATACAATCTTTGCTTGATTATTATTAATACAGTCTATCATATCAGCATGAAGAAGCTGATTTTTATTCAAATATTCTAATGCTACTTGTTTTTTGTCCATACCATTATTCCAAAAATCGCCGAAAATTTTTCGGCGATTTTATATGCTTTATAATAGCTTTTCTAATAATTCATTAACAGTCTTAGGGTTGGCTTTTCCTTTAGTCGCTTTCATCGCTTGTCCGACAAAGAACGCTATTGCCTTTTTGTTTCCGTTTCTTAAGTCATTAGCTGCTGTAGGATTGTTTTTGATAATCTCGACTAAGATTTTTTCAAGCTCCCCTTCGTCGCTTATTTGTCCAAGGTTGAGCTGTTCTATCAATGCTTGGGGGTCGGCGTTGCCGTCCTTTTCCCACATATATTCAAACATCGTTTTGGCTGCGTTTTGATTTATAACATTATCAGCATATAATTTTAACATTTTTGCAAACTTGTCAGCCTTGAGAGGCAAAACAATGTCTTCGCTGTTTTGATCCTTAAGTTTACGCATAACTTCTGTCATAATCCAGTTAGATATCATCTTAGGATTGTCATAGACAGAAACGCAAGCATCAAAGAAATCAGCTATTGTTCTCTCACTGGTCAAAATTTCGGCGTCGTATTGAGGAAGCTTCAATTCTTCAACATATTTTTTTGCTCTTTCTTTAGGCAACAAAGGCAAGCTCTTTTTTACATTTTCCACAAATTCACGGCTGACCTTGACAGGCACCAAATCAGGCTCAGGAAAATATCTGTAATCTTGAGCATCTTCCTTGGTACGCATTGTATAAGAACGGCCTTCTTCATCATCCCATCTGCGTGTTTCTTGAACAACTTTTCCGCCAGATTCCAAAATCTCGGTCTGACGTTTTATTTCATAAGTTATTGCTCTATGAACAGCCTTGAATGAGGCCAGGTTTTTCATTTCTGTTCTTGTTCCCAACGGCTCGCCGCTTTTGTGCAAAGAAACATTGACATCGCAGCGCAATGAACCTTGTTCCATTTTGACATCAGAAACACCTATATACTTCAATAATGCTCTCAATCCTTCTAAGAAGTTTAATGCTTCGTCTGCTGACGACAAGTCAGGCTCAGTAACTATTTCTATCAAAGGCACACCGCTGCGGTTGTAATCAACAAGCGTTCCACCATATGGAGAATGTACAAGCTTACCGGCGTCTTCTTCTAGGTGTATATGGTTGATTCTTACCTTTTTTGAACCATTAGGAGTATTGATTTCTAAATATCCGCCCAAGCATATAGGCTCATACAACTCGCTTATTTGATATGCCTTAGGCAAATCGGGATAATAGTAATTTTTTCTATCCCAACGAGGTGTATCATTTATATTGCAATTCAAGGCAAGCCCTGTTCTTATGGTATATTCAACTGCCTTTTTATTCAAAACAGGCAGTGAACCAGGCATACCCGTACATACAGGACAACAATTAACATTAGGTTCTACCGAAAATTCGTTTTTGCACGAACAAAATATCTTAGAATTGGTTTTTAATTCACTATGAACTTCAAGTCCTATTACTGCCAAATAACTCATTTTGCTAACCTCTCAAACTTTTGTGCAGCATCAAACATCAATTGATCTCCAAAATGCGGTGCTATTATCTGCAAACCTATGGGCAAACCTTTGGAGCTTAATCCTGCGGGAATGCTGATCGCACAGTTTCCTGCGATATTGACAGGAACCGTGAATATATCGGACAAATACATTGAAACAACATCTCCCTGCTTTTCTCCAAACTTAAATGCAGGAGTAGGTGAAGTGGGCGTGATTATAAGGTCGCATTTTTCAAATGCCTTAACAAATGTATTCTTTATTAATGTCTGAACCTTTTGGGCTTTTTTATAGTATGCATCAAAAAATCCGCTGGAAAGAACATAGTTTCCAAGCATTATTCTTCTTTGCACTTCATCTCCAAACCCTTCTGATCTGCTCTTATAATAAATGCTTATCAAATCTTCAGCATTTTCACTTCTATAGCCGTATTTTATACCGTCAAATCTTGCAAGGTTGGAAGTTGCTTCCGCGCTGGATAAAATATAATAAACAGGAATTGCGTATTCCAAAGCTTTCATGGACATTTCGATAATTTCTGCGCCTTCGGCTTCTAACTTTTTGAGCTGAAGATCCATCACATTCTTTACATCCTTATCAGAAATAAGGTCAAAGAACTCCTTAGGAATAGCAATCTTTTTGCCCTTGAATGAAAAATCATGATTTAATTTCAGCTCAGAATATTGACCGCAATAAGATGTGCTGTCATGTTCATCTTGGCCGCTAATAACCTTGCACATCAATAAAGCATCTTCTGAAGTTTTGGTGATCGGACCTATCTGGTCAAGGCTGCTTGCAAAAGCAATAAGACCGTATCTGGAAACAGTGCCATAAGTGGGCTTTACGCCTACTACGCCGCACAAAGACGCGGGCTGTCTTATTGAACCGCCGGTATCCGAACCAAGAGCAGCATAAGCCAAATTAGCTGCAACGCTTGCCGCACTGCCGCCGCTTGAACCGCCAGGTACATATTCGTTATTATATGGATTGAGAACTTTGCCTGTGTATGAGGTTTCGTTGCTTGAACCCATTGCAAACTCATCCATATTGGCTTTGCCTATAATAATCGCGTCTTCATCTAACAGCTTGTTGACTACTGTTGCGTTATATTCGGGAACAAAATTCTCAAGTATTTTTGAAGAACAAGTTGTGGGCATTCCTTCGGTACAGATATTATCCTTAACTATTACAGGAACACCTGCTAACAAGCCCAGCTTTTCGCCTTTTGCTCGTTTTTCATCTATTTCACGCGCTCTTTT
>DATCJR010000120.1 GCA_036562685.1 Clostridia bacterium
TTTTTTAAAGTTATCTGACCTCTTACAAAGGTGTAAGTTTCCAAATACGGTGTAGCTCCAGCATTAACCCATGTGTAACCGCTGTCATAGCTTTTCATCATAATACATTTCCAATCAACAAAATAGCCATTATGAACAGTCAAAAACAGTGTTACTTCGTTGCCGAGAACCATAACTTCTGTATTATATACAGCCTGTCCGTCTTCGGGATAAACAAGTTCTTTTTGGCTCCAAGTCATACCTTCGTCTTTGCTGCGAAAGGCATATACCCTGTTTAACGGCGCTGGTTCTTTCACATCTCCGCATTGGCAAACTGTCAACAAATCTCCATTGGGCATTCTGCGAACAATGGGCTCACAACTCAAAGTATCCATGTGTATTAATTTGATTTTTGTCATTTGTTAAAACCCTCTTATCCAATCTTATACCTCATTATAATCCAAAATCACATTAAAAAACATTATAAAAAACCGTTAAGTTTTTCATATTTTACGAGAACTTAATTTTAAAAAAAATGATTAAAAATTATTTATAAAAATTTTCTTAAGAAATTAGCTAATAAAAGTCATTAATCAAAATAATAAATCAGCAGTATTTTTAAAATGAAAAAATCTGCACGATTTTATAATCTGTTCTTTTATTTGGTCTATTTAGAAAGCAGTTTTAAATCATATTTTTCTAGTTCTTTGGACCGCTTTGTGCCAATTATCAATTAATGTTTTTCGGTGTTTAGGCTCTATATTTGGATAAAAGATTTTTTCTTCATTGTTGTTTTTTAGCTCTTCCACGCTTTGCCAATATCCGACCGTAAGCCCTGCAAGATATGTGGCTCCCAGCGCAGTTGTTTCCAAAATCTTAGGACGGGCAACTTCCACATCCGCAATATCAGCCTGAAACTGCATCAAAAAATCATTGGCACATGCTCCGCCGTCAACTGCAAGGCGCGTAATTTTACTGCCCAAATCTTTTTCCAAAGCGGCAAGAACATCCAGACTTTGGTAAGCGATTGATTCTAATGCTGCTCTGATTATATGCTCTTTTTTTGTTCCTCTGGTTATTCCGCAGATAATTCCTCTAGCGTCTGCATCCCAGTATGGCGCACCTAATCCGGTAAAAGCAGGCACTATAAAAACGCCGTCTGTATCGCTGACTTTTCTTGCATATTTTTCGCTTTCGGCGCTTGTTTTAATAAGTCCCAAACCATGTCTTAGCCATTGAATTACCGCACCGCCTACAAAAACACTGCCTTCTAAGGCGTAAAAAGGCTTTTGCGACGTGCTGGCACAAAGAGCAGTAATTAGTCCTTGCTTGGATTGAACTGCTTGTTCGCCTGTGTTTAGCAACAAAAAACAGCCCGTTCCATAAGTGTTTTTTATATCTCCTGAGTTTATGCAAAGATGTCCAAAAAGTGATGCCTGCTGGTCACCCGCAGCGCAAGCAATAGTAATTTTGGCACCCATAACATGCTCATCCGTATAACCCATAAGATGTCCTGACGGATAAGTTTTGGGCAACATACTCTTAGGGATCTCGAATAATTCTAAGAGTTCGTCATCCCATTGCAATGTGTGGATATTAAAAAGCATTGTGCGGGAAGCGTTGGTGTAATCAGTTGCATGAATCTGACCGCCGCTTAGCTTCCACATAAGATATGTATCAATCGTTCCAAATAATAGTTCACCGCGATTTGCCGCAGCCCTTGCTCCAGACACATTATCCAAAATCCATTTTATTTTGGCTGCCGAAAAATACGCATCCATAACAAGCCCAGTTTTTTTGTAAATCATATCGGCAAGACCTTGCTTGGACAATTTTTCTATCATATCAGCAGTGCGTCTGCATTGCCATACAATAGCATTATAAATCGGCCTTCCGCTGATCTTGTCCCAGACTATCACAGTCTCACGCTGATTGGCAATGCCTATCGCGGCAATGTCCTGAGGTTCAATTTGGGCTTTTTTTAAAGCGTCATGAAAGACATTGATTTGAGTTTTTATAATATCTTGAGGATTATGCTCTACCCAACCTGGTTTTGGATATATTTGTTTGAATTCTTTTTGTGACTTGGAAACTATGTTGCAATAACGATCAAAAATAATGCATCTTGAACTTGTAGTGCCCTGATCAAGCGCAGCGATATACTTTTCTTTCATCTTTTTCCCCTTATCTAAAATAAAATAAAAAGTATCTAAAAAGCTAATTTATTCTTTGATTTTATGTTCAAACTCTTCTATAAAATCCATAAAAGTGTTAATGTCTTTAAATTTACGGTAAACTGCAGCAAAACGGATATATGCAACCTCGTCAATTTCCTTGAGCCCCTGCATAACCATTTCGCCTATTTCATTTGACGGTATTTCTCTTACCATCGAATTGTTGATTTGTTTAACAATATCATTAACAAGTTCATCTATTTTTTGAATAGGAACAGAACGCTTTTCGCACGCTTTAATAATTCCAATACGGATTTTATCAGGATTAAAGGGTTGACGATTTCCGCCGTTTTTGATTACCAAAACTGGCGTTGTTTCAATGGTTTCGTAAGTAGTAAAACGCTTTTTGCATTCAAGACATTCTCTGCGGCGTCTAATAGAATTATTTTCATCAGTAGAACGGCTGTCAATAACTTTGCTTTCTTCATAGCCGCAAAACGGACACTTCATGGTATACCCTGCCCTTTTTTCTTTTATTATACAACATTTGTCCGTTTTGACCAATAAAAATTATATTTATATAAAATGCGGCTTGCCGATTTTGGCTAGCCTTTGTGATCGTAATATTTCATAAAGTAATTTATGTTTTGATCTTTAGAGGTTTTATAATAAGCGCCTTTTTGGTGCATTGGCCTTTGGGCATCCATATAGTAGCCGCCATTATTGCCTCCATTGCTAAAATTATCTGACCAATCATTATCATCATTATTAGGCATAAAATCAATGCAAATATCTTCATCAAAACAACCGCATCGATCTCTATCCCTGTCTTTGTCTTTTTCGCAGCCTTTAGGGTGATGAACTGACGAATGCGGTCTTAATTCTACCAAAATAACATCTTCGCCTATTTTTTTGATGTCGCACCATTTTATGAAAATATCATCCGTTGCTTTAAAAAAAGACCATTTTTTGATTCCTGGCACAACAAAACCTTCGATATGCCCTTTTATATTAAAAACAACATCAATAAGCCTGCCGAGTTTGCGCCCGTCAACCAGATTGATTACGTCTTTTTTTCTAAGTTCACAATATGTAAGCTGTATTTCCATAAAACCTTAAAAAATCCTTAGTAGATTATATATGATCGCTATGACCTTTTTGTGAAAACAATTTTTCATAAAATTTTTTCATCAACTTAGATAGTATAAAAGCCCAATCAAAAGCCAAAACTATAAGACATACTTAGGATTTTGGAGGATATATGGCAAAAGTTGTAATATGCGGTCTTGACACATCTACTCTCCCAAAGCTTTCAAATCAAGAAATAATGGATCTGATGAAAAAACTAAAAGCCGGCGACGAAGAAGCCCGTCAACAGTTTATTATAGGCAATATGAGATTGGTGCTATGCGTAATCCAAAGATTTATGGGCAGAAAAGAAAACATTGACGATATTTTTCAGGTAGGCTGTGTGGGACTTATTAAGGCTATTGACAATTTTGACACCTCTCTTAATGTTAAGTTTTCTACCTATGCTGTGCCTATGATTATAGGCGAAATCAGAAGATTCTTGCGAGACAATAACAGCGTCAGAGTCAGCAGGTCGCTAAGAGATACTGCATACAAAGCTTTGCAGGCGCGCGAAGCATTGGAGCTAAAATCCAATAACGAGCCCACTATGGAAGAAATAGCCGCCGCCATAGATATGCCGGTAAGAGAAGTGGTGTATGCTTTGGATGCGATAAGCGATCCTGTTTCATTGTTTGACCCTGTTTATCATGACGGCGGAGATACTATTACATTAGTTGACCAGTTGAGAGATGAAAAAAATTCTGACGAAAACTGGACAGAAAATGTAGCCTTAAAAGAATCAATTAGAAAACTTGCAGAAAGAGAAAGACAGATATTATATCTTAGGTATTTTGAAGGCAAAACCCAAATAGAAGTAAGCGAAGAAATAGGAATTAGTCAAGCTCAAGTTTCAAGGCTAGAAAAGAACGCACTAAAGACTATTTCTAAAACAATGTAAAAAATTTAACGGCTTTTATCTTGAAAAGCCGTTTTTTTTTGCTATTAACACCCAGTAAATAATCTTTTCGCCAAATTATTATAAACATATTCATATTATAAAAAAACTTCATAAATGCTATATCAAAGTCTTGCAACATATATATAAAGTGTCAAAGAGAGATTTTTGTATTATAGGGAGGTTTGATATTATGAGTATTTTGGTAACTGGCGGTTTTGGACAATTAGGTCAAAGCGTGATAAAAAAAATAAAAGAAAATGATTTACCTGTTTTGGCTTTTTCAAAATATCAGTTGGATATAACCAATTACAATAACTTGGCATTATGTTTTGAAAATAATAAGCCGGAGGTTGTAATACATTGCGCTGCATACACCGATATGGATAAGGCTGAGACCGACAGAGAAAAATGCTTCAAACTCAATGTGTCTGTAACGCAAGATATAGCTAAATTATGCAAGCAGTATGACTCCAAACTAATTTACATAAGCACCAGCTATGTTTTTGACGGTTCAAAAGATCAACCCTACGAAGTAACTGATCAGCCCAAACCTGTTAATTATTATGCAAGAACAAAATTTGAAGGCGAACTTGCAATAAGAAATACTGTTGAAAAGTATTTTATAGTGCGTACTTCATGGCTTTTTGGACAAAATGGAAATAACTTTGTGAATTCTGTTATTCAAAAATCCAAAAGCAATACTTCTTATTATGAAATTGACGATATCTTTGGCTCCCCTACCTTTACTGACGACCTGGCTGACTTGATAATATCCATGATACAAACTCAAAGATATGGTACATATCACGCAACCAACGAAGGCTCATGCTCTCAATATGATTTTGCCAAAGAAATAGTCGAAACAATAGGCGCAACCAATTATCCCAAAAAAGTAAGCTTGCAAAATTTCAAAACAATAGCCAAACGCCCTAAAAACACCGTATTATCCAATGCGTCTTTAGATATAGGCGGCTTTAAAAGACTATCCGATTATCACGATGCTTTGAGAAGATTTGTTAAAACCTATCAGTCAGAAGTCATAATATAAGGGCAGCATTTAATATAATCTTACAACAGCATCAGCAATGTTCCTGCGACAATTAATACAAGTCCAATTATTGCTTTTATAGAAAGCTTTTCTTTAAACACTATGTATGAAAAAGCTATTGTTATAAGAATGCTGAGTTTGTCTATGGGTACAACTACGCTTGCAAGTCCGTCTTGCAATGCTTTGTAATAGCAAAGCCAAGAAGCACCTGTTGTTATTCCTGACAAGCATATAAACATCAGTTCTTTTTTGTCAATGTGCTTAATCGTATTTTGCTTGTTCTTGACAAAAACCACTATCCACGCCATTACCAAAACTACGCCGGTACGGATTGCAGTACCTAGATTGGATTCTATACCGCTGATACCTATTTTCCCAAAAATCGCGGTTAGACTTGCAAACACCGCAGAAAGAATGGCATAAACAAGCCATATACTTTTTGACTTTTTTTCAGAAGATTCTTGACTTTTCTTTTTTTCGACCATTAATATAGTGCCTATTCCTATGGCTACAATGCAAAAGCCTTTTAATAGCGTGATTTTTTCGCCCAAAATAATAAAGGCAAGAATTAATGTCAAAACAGTGGACGATTTATCAATAGGAACAACCTTGTTTACATCGCCTAACTGCAAAGCCTTAAAATAACAAAGCCAGGATGCGCCTGTGGCCAATCCTGACAAAATCAAAAAAATCAAAGTCTTAGTGCCAATATTAGTTATGCCTGTATATGAACCCACTATAAAGACCATAAGCCAAGCGAAAATTAAAACAACAATAGTCCTAATAGC
>DATCJR010000121.1 GCA_036562685.1 Clostridia bacterium
CCAAGATCAGATGCATTAGCCCATGTGCTATAAACTGAAGGACGCAAATATCTTAATGTATTATTAGTTTCATCATAAGCCAAAGCAGCACTCTCATTATCCTTGTTGGTATAAACCTGCATAATAACTGAGTTGTTAAGGCTTACTTGATCTATGCTAGATAATTCAAAATCCGCAAGGTTTTGATTATAAGCTGTTACAAACAATTGAGAGAAAGATTCTTTTGTATAACCTTGAGGAACTGTTACGCTCTTTCCTAAAAGTCCAATTTTGGTCTTTAAGGTAATTTCGCTTTGCGTTCCATTTTGGTCAACATGATAACCAGACACAACTTTAGATACTGATGCATTTTTAGGTTCGGTACCTGTTGCTTGCATATAACCATTAGCAAAGTTTTGATATCTGTTACCGTCAGTAGCAACAAAGTCATCGCCTATAGGTGCGCCTAATCCCTTTGCCAAATCCTTATTGCTTCCGCCGTTTTCATAAACATAGAAGAATTCGTCTTTAATCAAAAATGCTTTGTTCATTTCAGGATTTAATGCTAATAAACTCCATCTTGCTCTGTCGCCGTTAGGATTAGAATCCCAAGGAGAAGCTACACTGTCTCCATGACGGAAGCTTTGTGCAATTATTGAAAAGCTTGTATTAACCATTGAAAAAGCATATCCGACATTAATTCCATCAGCAGCATATCTGTCATATGCTTCGCTAAAGATATCAGACATTTCTTTTGAAGTATAGCCTGTTGAATTTAATATGCTTTCAGGTGCTGCACCCAAATATCCGGCGCTGTTAGCATCTGCATCTACTTCTGTTACTGTTGTTCCGTTTACAGCTACATTTTTATATAATACTATCTGAACATTTCCTTCAACGCCAGCATTATTTTCATAGAACATATAGCCGTTTGAGAAGTTTTGATATACTGTATAATTATCGCCGTCTTCTACTCTAAAGCTGTCGCCCAAAGCTACACCGATTTTTTTATTTCCGCCGTCTTGGAATGCATTGGCAAATTTTCCGGTTACCAAACTAACTTTGTTTTCAACAGCATTATACATAAGCCATGAAACATAGTTATCTCCCCATCCGCCATAACCTGCATTCATAAATTTCAAGTCCTGCAAGGGCGCTCCGTCCCATTCTTTCCAGCCACTTCTTCTGTTTGCATTTGTAATAATTCCGTTGCTGCCTGAAATATTTGAATATGCGGCAAGTTCTCCTCTTGCATAAGCTTGTGCTAAGTCTTGTCCTGCATCATTTAATGCAGCAATTTGTGTGTTAAGAGATTCTATTTTTTGTTCTAATGCATTAGTAATCTCTTGCTTGCTTCTTCCATAAGGATAAACACCGCTGCCTTCAAAATCGCCAGTAAAACCGCTTGTTGATGCGGCAAAAAGCGTTAATCCATAAGGCAAGCTAGTTACAATTGAACCAAGCATAAGCATTAGTCCAATTAAAAAAGCTGTTACGCGTTTTTTCACCATAATTTTCTCCTCATTTTGATTTTTGTAATAATTTTGTAATAATATAGTTTGCTTAACACTATTCTTTTACTCCACCCAAAGCTACGCCATTGATAAAATACTTTTGAGCAAATACGAATAAAATCATTATCGGCACTGCCATCATTATGGACACCGCCATCAATGGTCCGTAATCAACGCGCGTAGAAGTTGTAAAGTTTTTAAAAGTCATAGTAAGCAAATAGTTTTGTTCACTGTTTAAGACGATATTAGGCCACATAAAGTTATTCCAGCCGCTTTGAAAAGTGAATATGCCTAACGTCATAAGTCCGGGTAAGACAAGAGGAATATATATCTGCAAAAATATTCTCAATTCGCTTGCACCGTCTATTCTTGCACTTTCTGCAAATTCATCAGAAATTGATGCAAAAAATTGACGCATAAAGAATATTCCATAGACACCGATAGCTCCTGGCAAAATTACTGCCCATAAAGTATCATAAAAACCTGAACCGCCTTCTCCCAAAATTGAATTGCCACCTACAAGCGGAAACTTCCAAAGAACCATAAATGTAGGAATCAATGTAATAACGCCAGGAATCATCATAGAAGTCAGCATTATATTGAAAATGAGTTTATGTCCTTTGAATCTGATTTTGGAAAATGAATATGCTGCCAAAGAGCCAAAGAACAAATTTGTAAACATACCTACAAGCGTTACAAACACGCTGTTGGAAAATATCTTAAAAAACGGCATACTGTCCAAAACAGCTTTATAGTGCTCTAAGGTAAAGCTTGTGGGATACCATTTTACAGGCAGAGCCAAAATCTCTGTTTTGTTCCTAAATGATGTAATCAAAGACCAGTAAAAAGGCAACAGCATTATGACAGCAAAAAGTATCATTATTATATATAAAACTGTTTTTGCAGCCGCTTTTTTAAATAAAGCGCTTGTATGACTATTTACAGTTTTTTGTTTTATAACATTTTCTTTTATCATATCAACCTACTTTGTAATGTCTCTATCCAGTCTTCTTACAAGAAGCGTTACCACTATAATGATTACAAATAAAACAATGGATTGTGCTGCTGCATAACCAGCCTGAGACGCTGTGTTTCCGAATGAGTTTTGCCATATCAGATAAACAGGAGTCCAAGTTGCACCGCCAGGTCCGCCTTGAGTAAGTACATATACCTGGTCATATAATTGAAACGCTCCAATCAAGGTCATAGTCAAAATAAAATACATAGTGGGCAAAATTATAGGCAAGGTTATTCTAAAAAATGTAACTGCTCTGTTGGCGCCGTCTAATTTTGCTGCTTCATACAATTGAGCAGGAATATTTTGTAAC
>DATCJR010000122.1 GCA_036562685.1 Clostridia bacterium
GAATGGTAGCAGTTCGTAATTCAACTCATTATGGAATAGCAGGCTATTATACATCAATGGCAATAAATGAAGGGATGATAGGTATATCAGGTACCAATGCTAGACCTTCAATAGCACCTACTTTTGGTGTAGAAAATATGTTAGGAACCAACCCTTTGACAATAGGTTTCCCTACTGATGAAGAGTTCCCTTTCAATCTAGACTGTGCAACCTCAATAATCCAAAGAGGAAGAATTGAATACTATGATAGAGAAGGAAAATCTACACCTCCGGGAATGGTTATTGGTTCAGACGGACAAACTAAAACTGATTCTAAGCAAATTCTAAAAGACCTAAATACAGGCGAAGCAGCGCTTGCACCTTTGGGCGGAATTGGCGAAGAGTTTGCTGGATACAAGGGCTATGGTTATGCAACAGTTGTTGAAGTTTTGTCAGCAGCTTTGCAAGCAGGTAACTATCTAAAGATGCTTTCAGGTATTGGACCAAACGGTGAGAAAGTTAAATATCATCTTGGACATTTCTTTATCGCGATAGACACCGAAGCATTTATGGGCTTAGAGTCATTTAAGAAAACAGCAGGCAATATTATGCGTGAATTGAGAGCTTCCAAAAAAGCTCCTGGCGAAAAACATATTTATACGGCTGGTGAGAAAGAATACCTTGTATGGCAAGAGAGAAAGAACAGCGGCGTTCCTATCAATGAAGGCGTTCAAAAAGAAATGAATCAAGTTAGAGATTTGTTGAAATTAAACTATGTATTCCCTTGGGAGAAATAAACTATGGATTATATGAAAGAGTCGTTAAAACGACATTATGAATGGAAAGGAAAGATAGAAGTTAAGCAGCGTATAGATGTCAAGACAAGAGAAGATTTGTCTTTGGCTTATACACCTGGTGTAGCAGCAGCATGCCTTGAAATTCAAAAGGATTTGGACAAATCTTATGAGCTTACTAGAAGATGGAATACTGTTGCCGTAGTAACTGACGGTACAGCAGTTTTGGGACTTGGAGATATTGGTCCTGAAGCTGGTATGCCCGTTATGGAAGGAAAAGCATTGTTATTTAAAGCTTTTGGCGATGTTGATGCGATTCCGATTTGCGTTAAGTCCAAAGATGTAGATGAAATTGTTAAGACTGTTTATATGATTTCTGGAAGCTTTGGCGGAATTAACCTGGAAGATATTTCTGCTCCTAGATGCTTTGAAGTAGAAAGAAGACTTAAAGAAATCTGCGATATTCCGGTATTCCATGATGACCAGCATGGTACTGCAATAGTGCTTGGTGCTGCATTATTAAACAGTTTAAAATTAGTAAAAAAGAACATAAGCGATGTTAAGATAGTAGTAAACGGAGCTGGCAGCGCTGGTATTGCTATAACTAAGTTTATATTGAGCTTGGGAGCAAAAAATATCATCGTATGTGACAAATGCGGTATTATTTGCGAAGGCATGGAAGGAATTAATCCTGCACAGCAAGAAATTAGCACTTATACTAACAGAGAAAAATTACAAGGCAATCTTGCTAAGGCTTTAGAAGGCGCAGATGTGTTTATTGGTGTTTCTGCTCCTAATATTGTTAGCAAAGAAATGGTTGCTTCTATGAACAAAGATGCAGTAGTATTTGCAATGGCTAACCCTGTTCCTGAAATTATGCCCGATTTGGCATTGGAAGCAGGCGCTGCTATTGTGGGCACAGGCAGAAGCGATTATCCTAACCAGATTAACAACGTATTGGCATTCCCTGGAGTATTTAGAGGTGCATTAGACGCAAGAGCTAGCCAAATTAATGAAGAAATGAAGATTGCAGCTGCTTATGCTTTGGCTAACTTAATAAGCGAGCAAGAACTTTCAAAAGAAAACATATTGCCTAAGGCATTTGATCCTAGAGTTGCACCTGCAGTAGCAAAAGCTGTTTGCCAAGCTGCTAAAGATTCAGGAGTAGCTAGAAAATAAATTATAGGCTTATATTAATAGGCTCATATAACGCATAAAGCATAAGAATATATAATAACTTTTTACAAAAGATAAAAACAAAAACCACTTTTTAATTAAGAAATGCTTATAGTTGTAAACGCTATAAGCATTTTTTAATTTGTCAATTTAGTGTAGTGTTGCGTTAAATGGCTGTAATGACAAAATTTTTTAAATGATGTATTATCTAGGATAAAATTAATAATTTGAATGAAATTTAATTTTTCTAAAGATTAAATTTTAATTAAAACATTTTATAGGCAATTAGGATTGGCGATATGGAAAAAAGAGGAATATTTTTGGCAATTTTAGCGGCTACATTATATGCATTGAGCATACCTTTATCTAAGATTTTATTAAAATATGTTTCATCTATTATGATGGCTGCCTTTTTATATATAGGTGCTGGTATAGGTATTTTAATTATGATTTTAGTAAAAAAGTTGTTTAATCTGGAAACAAAAGAAGAGCATCTTACAAAAAAGGAAATGCCATATATTCTTATTTTGATCATATTTGATATTGCAGCTCCTGTCAGCTTGATGTTTGGATTAAAATTAACAACAGCTTCCCATGCTTCACTTTTAAATACTTTTGAAATAGTCATTACTTCTTTGATTGCGCTGTTTTTCTTTAAAACCAAAATTAATCCGCGTGTTTGGGTAGGCATTGTTTTGATAACTATTTCATCAATAATTTTGTCAGTTAAGGATGTAAACGATCTTTCGTTCTCATATGGTTCTTTATTAGTTTTGCTGTCTTGTATAATATGGGGATTCGAAAACAATATATTTAAAATAATTTCACATAAAAGCCCCAAAGAAATTGTTATGACGAAAGATATTTTTGCAGGGTTAGGATCGCTAATTATTGCTTTATGTTTAAAAGAAAAAATTGATTCGTATTGGGCAGTTGCTTTAACAATGCTCTTAGGTTTTGTTGCTTATGGTTTAAGCAGTACAGTTTATTTGCATTCTCAGCGTGTACTTGGCGTTCCCAAGGCAACTTTATATTATGCAGTTTCACCCTTTGTTGGCGTAATTTTATCATTTTTGATATTTAGAGATAAAATTGGAGAGACATTTATAGTAGCATTGGTTATTATGTTAATCGGCGCCTTTCTTGCTGCAAACAACAAACCACTATTAAAAGATAAGATAAAATTAAAAAAATAAATCATCTTTAAAACATTTTATTCAAATTTTTTATAAATCTAACCTAAAAACAGCTTTATTCAAAATATAAAGCTGTTTTTTTATCATTTACAAACATTTATTTACTAATAAACAGCAATTTATGGCATAACCTTTAAATATTTGGCATTTACAACCCTTATTTTTGAGTTATATAATGTGCTTATGATAAGAAATTAAAAAAGCTTTTTTATTAAAAAAGCACAAAAAAACCATTATTTTTTGGTTATTTTAGTGTCTTTTTTGAATTTTTAAAAGTTTTTTTAAAAAATGACAAAAAATGATAACAATTTTTGGCAATTAAACAATTAATTGTGTCACAATTTTTTATTTTTAGCTTTATGATTTTTTGCAAGAATTAAGAAATATTTATAAGAAATATAAAATAGGAGGGAATTGATGTTTAAAAAGACAAAACGAATTGCTTCTTTGTTTTTGGCTTTTGCAATAATGCTGTCGTTATTTACATTTTCGCCAATAGTATTTGCAGAAGATGAAAGTGAAGAAGAGCTTACAAGTACAGCATATTTGATGTATGCTGATGCTAGTTGGCAATATCAATATTTGGGCAATCCGCTTACACCGCCTGAAAATGAAGAAGATCCTTTTTATCAAGTAATTGCCAATGATGCAACGGTTACAGGTACAGGAAAATACACTGTTGGACTTGATTTTACAACTGAAGATGAAGATGATAGAACCCCTGGTTATGCTTCAGGTGTTTCTTTTATGGCTATTGGCATTAAAAACGGTGAAATTAATTTCCCGGGTTATTGCATTAAAATAACAGAAATCAGGCTTAATGGTGAACCTATTAGACTGACTGGAAAGGGCTATACCAGTTCAGATGCTGAAACAGATGGTACATATGTTACCACCCGAATGAACATTTATAATGAATGGGTTAATTCAATTGATACTGTAAATGATTTGACTTTAAGAAGTTATGACAGAGATTTGAGTGATGTATCACCTATAATTATTAACAAGGAAGACTTTGAAAAGAAAACAGTAACTACTATTGATCCTGAAACTAATGAAGAGGTAGCAGAAGAAGTTGCAGTTGAAATTAAAACCTTGGAAGTTGATTTTATTTATCTTTCTGGGGAAGAAACTATTGATACAGCTTATATAATGTTTGCTGATGCTGACTGGAGTGCTCAATATTGGCTAGATGGTAACGAATATGAAGGTGTTAAAGCTACCAATGCTGAGATCTTCGGGGATCCTGCTGGTCAATATACCGTTTCATTGGACTTTTCTGAACTAAATGATGCAGATACTGGTTATGCAGAAGGTGTTGCTTTTACTGCGTTAGGAATCAAAGAAGGCGAGCAGACAATGCCTGGATACTTTATTAAAATTGATTCAATAAAAATTAACGGAAAAGCAATTCCTTTTATAAAAGGTTATACTAGTTCCGATAATGGTATTGAAACTCGCATGAATATCTATAATGAGTGGACAGGAGGAAAATTGCCTGACGATGCTAGAAGTTATGATGGAAAAGTCTCTGATGCACAGTCTATTATTGTTAATGCAAAGGATTTTGAAAGAGTAACGACTTATGAAATCACATTTACTTTAATAGCACCTGATATTAAAGATACAGCATATTTGGCTTATGCAGACGCTAACTGGGCATGCCAATACTGGGGAGATGACATTAATGCTGATCCAGATGAAGAAATTGAACCTAATCCAGTAGTTGCTACTAATGCAATAGTTACAGGTGAAGGTACATATACAATAGGTCTTGACTTTACAGCATATCCTGGCGATGAAGAAAAAGGATATGAAGCTGGGCATGCAAGTGGTGTTGCGTTTGCTGCGGTCATGATTAAGACTGGAGAGGAAACCTTTGGCGGTTATAAAATCAAAATTAACTCTATTAAGGTTAATGGTAAGGATATTGAATTTACAAAAGGTTATACAAGCTCTGACGATAAAGTAGAAACCCGAATGAATATCTACAACGCATGGGTAACAGATCCTCTTGATCCTACAACAGACTTAACTTTAAGAAGTTATGACTGTACATTAAAAAATGCATCGCCTATAATAGTTAATGTAGAAGATCTAGCAGAAGTTGAAACTATCACCGTAGTATTTACCTTAATACATGGTGTAACCCGCATAGAGCCGCCTGATGATTTTGATTACGACAAAGCTTTGGAGTTAGATTACAATGCATATTTTGGTATTCAAACAGAAAGCTATGTTTTCCGTAATGCTTGGAATGACAGTACATATGGCAAAGAAACATCCAATTTCACACATTTAACAGGATGGGATTCAAGCAATAACGAAGTTGATTATGGCGGATCGTTTATAGATGCTGTAATATCAGGTAATGGAACATATACAGTAAGCTGTGTTTTGGGTGAGATGGGTTTAGGTGCGTCAGATACATACTTTAGACTGATGTTTGTATCTACTGATATTAATTCTAAGTTGTTTAAAAAGAATTATCTTTCTATCACAGAAGCTAAAGTTACAATTGGAGATCAATCGACTAGAACTGTTGAAGAGGTATATGTAGATACTACAGATACCTATGCGCAAATCGTCCTAATAAGTGAATATATAGATGCTGTTGGTGCTCAACCTTTTGTTTATACTGTTCCTACTGCAGGTCAAACTATAACCATCACATTTACTATTGAAGGCTTCACTAAAGATAATACTGATACACCTGATACTCCACCTGCTGAAGAAGATGAAGAAGAAGAAGAAAAAGAGACACCAAAGAAAAAAGGCTGCAAGAACTCTGTTTCAGGCGCGTTGTTTATAACAGTAGCGGCTTATGTGTCTGTTATGTTGTTGAAAAAAAGAGGTTAATGTTTAACTAATCTTGATTTTTTCAATGTTGTCACGGGATAGCATTCTATCCCGTGACGCGTTGAAAACTATTTAAAAAATTAGGGAGGATATGATGGCAGTTAATGAGCTGCTCTTGAATTCAAATACTGTTGGGAAAAAAGATATTAAGCAGATTATTACCAATGTTTGCCTAGTAGCGATAAGGATATTAATTTTGCTTGCCTGTGTTACTATGTTTTTCCCTTCATTTAACCCAGGAAGAATATCATTAAAGATTAACAAATCTATATCGCTATTCACAACAGCAGTTTCTTACAATAATATAACCACTGCATTAGGATTGGCGTTAAGAAGAGGATGGGTTCATAATTATTCATTCATAATATTAATGATATCAAGCCTAATAATAGTTTTTGGTATAATAGCATGTGGAATTGGAGGCTGCATGTCTTTAGGTAATACCCTTATGAAGAAAAAGGGTTTATGGTTTCCTGTTTTTGGACCAGTTGTCATGCTCGTCGGTTTGGGTGGAATTTATATTGCATATTCTCAGGTTAAGCAAACAGCTATGCCTGATAGAATACAACCTAATTTTTCTTGGGGTTTTTATTTTTATCTTATTTTGGCAGTATTAATACTTATTTTATCTGTAATTATTAAGATACTTATCAAAAATAATCAAAATGAAGAAAAAATGAAAATTAAAGAGAAATATTCTCTTTTTCTATATATGTTGCCAATAATCTTTTTGGCTTTTATATTTTCATATATGCCTCTATGGGGCTGGAGATATGCGTTTTTTGAATATAGCGCAGGTCAGGATCTAACTTGGAACAAATTTGTTGGATTTTATTATTTTAAGTTATTAGTTCAAAATCAATCTCAAAGATTAGAGCTTTTAAAAGTTTTACGAAATACTTTTGTAATGAGTGGGTTGGGAATTTTAACAAGCTGGCTTCCTATTGCATTCGCCATATTCCTTACAGAAATCAAAAGTACAAGATTTAAAAAATTTGTGCAGACTTTTACAACTATTCCTAATTTTATTAGCTGGGTTTTGGTTTATGCAGTAGCATTAGCGATTTTTTCAAGCGATGGTTTTTTAAATGGATTTATTAATTTATTGGGGAAAAAATCTTCAACTAACTATCTACAATCATCAAAAGGGACATGGCTTAAGATGCTTTTGTGGGGCACGTGGAAAGGACTTGGTTGGAGTGCAATTATTTATATATCATCCATTGCAGGTATTGATCAGCAGCTTTATGAATCAGCTATGATAGACGGAGCAGGCAGATTTCAAAAGATGTGGTATATTACTGTTCCATCCTTGATGCCGACATATAGTGTAATGCTTTTGTTGTCAGTAGCAGGAATTTTGAATAATGGTATGGAACAATATTTGGTATTTAAAAACCCTAACAATAGTGAAGAAATCAAGGTTTTAGATTTATACGTATATTTACTTGGTATTGATAATGGTCAAATTCCTATGTCAACGGTTATCGGTATGGCTAAGTCATTAGTTAGTGTATTCCTGCTTTTTGTGGCTAACGGTGTATCAAAATTAATTCGCGGTGAAAGCATCGTTTAAGGAGTTAAAAATGAAAACAGAAAGCAATATCATAAAAAATAAGAATAAAAGCGGGACCGTATATAGAGAAAGCGCAGGCGATAAAATATTTAATTTTTTTAATATTTTAATCTTTTCAATATTTACATTGCTTTGCATTTTCCCTTTTTACTATTTGTTTATAAATACGATTTCAAATAACCAATTGGTTGCAAAGGGCTTGATCAACTTTATACCAAGAGGAATTCATTTTAAAAACTACTTGGGATTAACCAATTTGCCTGATTTTGGAAAATCAGTTTTAGTTACTTTAGCAAGAACGATTTTGGGAACAGCGCTTATGGTTGTAGTTTCTGCTTTTGCGGGCTATCTTGTTACCAAGAAAAAAATGTGGCATAGAAGTTTTTGGTATAGATTTTTAGTTATTACTATGTATTTTAACGCTGGACTTATACCATGGTATCTAAATATGCTTAATCTTGGCTTGACGCAGAATTTTTTGGTTTATATCATTCCTAGTATTGTACAACCTTTCAATATTATTCTTGTTAAGACTTATATAGAATCTATTCCAAAAGAGATAGAAGAAAGCGCTGTTATAGAAGGGGCAGGAACTATAAAAATCTTTGCTAAAATTATTTGGCCTCTATCCACACCAATTTTAGCTACGATAGCAGTTTTTGGTGCAGTAGGACATTGGAATTCATTTCAGGATTCATTGATTTTGATGCTGGGACGATCCGAACTTTATACTCTGCAACATAGATTATATATCTATTTAACTTCAGCATCTGATTTGCAAGATTCTATTGAAAGCGGAATTTTCACTAAAGTTAATGTTAAAATTGTAAAATATACGATTTCTATGGTGTCAATTATTCCTATCATGATTGTATATCCTTTGATGCAACGATATTTTGTAAAGGGTATTATGATGGGTGCTGTAAAAGGTTAATTAAAAACATATAAGATATTTTTTAAAGGAGGAAGATGATTTTGAAAACAGGTAAGAAAATTATTTCATTAATTGTTATTTTCTTAATGTGTTTTTCAATGTTTTGCTTTAATGCAGGTTGCAAAAAGAGCAATGTAATTAAGCTAGAGGTTTATTCACAGCTTGCCAATTTCCAAGGAAAGCAAGCAGGTATGTTGGGGACTTTACTAAAAGACAAGTTTAATGTCGAACTCAATATCATATCTGATGAAGAAGGCATTTATGAGACACGAATGGAAAGCGGCTTTTTAGGTGATATTGTAGTTTGGGGAAGCAATGGTAAAGAATATAAAGAGGCTATTAATCAAGGCTTGTTATATGATTGGGAAGAAGATAATTTATTAGATGAATATGGTCCATATATTAAGGAACATATGAGTGCGGCACTTGAAGCTAATAGAGAAGTTAATCCAGACAAAAAAATACACGGTTTTGGACATAACGTTGCAACATCTGCCGAAGATCATGAAGCTTTCTTTTATACTTGGGATATTAGATGGGATCTATATAAACAATTAGGATATCCAGAAGTAACTGACCTTGACAGCTATTTACAATTATTAAAAGCGATGAAGCAAATTTGTCCAACTGATGATAACGGCAATCCTACCTATGCTGTTTCTTTGTGGCCTGATTGGGATGGAACTATGGTTATGTATGTTAAAGCATTTGCATCCGCTTATTACGGCTATGACGAATTAGCGTTAGGATTATATGATTCACAAACAGGAAAATTCCATGGCGCTTTAGAAGACAATGGTCCATATCTCACATCTTTGAAATTTTTCAATAAATTATATCAGGAAGGATTGCTTGATCCTGATTCAAGTACACAAACTTATGATCAAATGTGTGAGGTTGTGTCTAACGGCGGTACTTTCTTTTCTATTTTTGACTATGCTGGATCAGGTCAATTTAATACAGATGCCAATATTGCAAAAAACAGAATGATGTTACCTCTTGTTCCATCTGAAGCAACTGTTGTAGGATATGGAATGAGTCTTATAGGCGGTAATAGAATTTGGTCTATAGGGGCAGATACAAAATATCCCGAACTCTGCATGGAAATAATCAACTGGCTTTGCACTCCAGAAGGGTCAATGACAATTTTCCACGGACTTAAAGGAGTAATCTGGGACTATGACGAAAACGGAAAAACCAAATTTACTGATTTTGGAAGAACTTGTACCAATGACCCTACAACTTTATTAAATGGACAGAAATGGACTTCTCCTTATACTAATAAGACATATACTCTAAGCGGTAGTTTTAATGATGGCAAATTACAAATTAACAATACTACTTGGTCAATGAATGCTACAAACCCTGATACAGGAGAAAGATATAATTGGAAATTCTGGGAAAATGAGATGGGTGATCCTAAATGTGATATAGAAGCTGATTGGAGAGAAAAGACAGGGTGTAAATCTAATGATGAGTATATAAATAAGTGTAATTATTCAGTTGTTCCTGCCGTAAATTATTCTGAAAGTGTCAGATCAGATGAACTTGAATTAAAGTGGCAAAATGTTACGACCAAATTAAAAGAATACAGCTGGAAATGTATTTATGCTAAAAATGATGGAGAATTTAGTTATTTAGTTAAAGAAATGAAAAAAGTTTGCAATGGCTATGGCTATGCTGATGTTCTTGCGTGGAGTGAAGGAGAAGCAGCAATAAAATGGGCATTGCAACAAGAAGCTGCAAAATAGTATAATAAGAGCAAGAAAGGCTGTTGATGTTTATTGACAGCCTTTCTTAAAAAAGATCTTTAGGATAAAAGCATGTTTTTAGGATTTGATACAAAGTTTTCTCGATTTATGCACACTCTTGTTGATGTATTTTTTATCAACATAATGTGGATTTTGGGAAGTCTTCCTATCATTACTATAGGCGTATCTACAATAGCAGCTTATACTGTAACGCTTAAAATGATAGAAGATAAAGAAAGCCAAGTTGTAAAGCAATTTTGGCAAGCTTATATAAAAAATCTTAAGCATGGAATCATATTATCTATTCTTTTATTAATTTCAGGCTATGCTGCTTTTATGTGCTTTTATCTTTTTGAAACGGTATCAGGCAATCCAATTTATTTTTTGATTATTGGAATGGTTCTGATATATTTTATTCTAATTAACTTCTTTTTTGTTTTTCCTATTGAAGCTAGATATAAAAATACGGTTTTTCGTAGTTTGACTATTTCTAGACATGTTTTTTTAAGATTTTACGCAAAAAACTTAATACTCATTTTAATTGTATTTGCAGAGTTTTGGCTGTTCTTTGCCATAAATATTGTGTTGATAATTATAGGTGCTTGTATTGGAGTTGAAATAATGATTTATACAATAAGCGGAGCTGCAGTGCATTATTTTAAGATTATGGAAAAAGAAGAGGCTGAAATTAGCGGAAAGATCTTACCAAACACCTATTTAGATATAGAAAATAAAAATCAGGATTAAATAATTAATCTTTTTAGTTTATATTTTAAATACATCTCACCCCTTATCGTGAAGCAGTTCCTTTT
>DATCJR010000123.1 GCA_036562685.1 Clostridia bacterium
TTATAACGGCAGAGCTAATTTCAAAGTGCTGTTTGTCGATACGGACGGAGCAACCAACAGCATGGATTATAATGCCGATTTTTCAGACAAAGTTGTTGACGAAGCCATAATGCCTTCAAGTGAATTGCTGATAGAAGCTCACACTCTGGATACTGACACAATATCCGTTACTCAAAACGAGATTAGAATTTCGGCAGCTGTTGAAATTTGCTGCAAAGTTGTTGTAAGCGAACAATATAATCTTATCAAGGAAGGCACTGAGGAGATTTATACTCATACCGACGAACTTGAATATGATGTCATCAGTTCAAAAGGCGGAGAAACATTTTATGTTTCTGAAGAGTTTGAGCCTAAAGACAATATTGTCAATATCTTGTTATGCGAAGCAAACAATATAACGACAGATGTTTCTTGCGGTCTTGACTGTGTAGTCTTTAACGGAATGGTAGATCTCAATGTTATTTATACCACAGATAACGGGCTTATAAAAAATGAAACCTTTACTTGCGAATACAGCCATGAAATAAACGCACCTGGGGCTAGAATTGACGACAAAGTAGTTTATGTCATAAAAATAAACAGCTTTACTGTAACTTTGGCTGACGATATGGCAAGCGAACACAAGATACTTAAAGGCGAGTTTAAAATGCAGGCTGAATGCCGTACATTAACAGTAGCAAAAGCCGTAGCGGTTATAGACGCGTTCAGCGTAAGCAAAGAAGTTAAAATAATCGGTGAAAGCATAGATTTTAAGAAGTTTGTAGGAACAAAGAGATTTGACGAGTCGATAGACGGAACAGCTAATTTAGGAAGCGACCTGCCTTCTGTGGATAAAGTAATTTGCTTGACGTCTTCTAAAATTCAGGTTGCCAATATCTATAACGAAGGCAATAAGCTGACTATTGAAGGTGTTTTGCATACAGGAATAATATATTGGAATAACGAATACGAAACACGCAATTCAGTTTCAGTCGAGCTTCCTTATTCCTTAACTGTTAAATGTGATTTGCCTGAAGGCATGCTTGAATTTGACGGAAATGCTTGCATAGTAAAAATTAACGCACGCCCCAAAAAGAGTGGTGAAGTAGAATTATCTGCATCAGTAAAATTCTGCATTAATATTTATAGCAAAAAAGTTTGCTATTATATCAAAGACATAGAAATTGGCGAACTTAAAGTAAGCCACCAGAGCGCGATATCAGTATATATAACACGTCAAGGTGAAAAATTATGGGATGTGGCAAAAGCTTTACATACCACGCCGCAAAACATTCTGGCTAATAACCCTCACCTAAAAGAGCCATTGCCTTCAGGCGAAAGAATTTTGATTTATCGTCAGATATCAGCTGATATATAGTAGATTTTAATCAAAAAGCCATAATCGTTAAAACTCAAAAAAATCCTCTTGGCATCCAAGAGGATTTTAACATATTTAAAACATTTTTTTCCTATACATAATTAACGCTGCTATGCCTGAAAATATTCCCGCAATTCCAGCGATTATCCAGAATCCAAATCTATTGTTCTGAAATGGGATTATAGTGTTCATTCCGAAAAAAGAGGCTATCAAGTTAGGAATTGTCAATACAATTGTCAAAGCAGTTAGCAGCTTCATAACTTTGTTTTGATTGTTGCTTATTACCGAAGCAAATGCGTCCATTGTGCCGCTTAATACATCTCTATAAATGTCTGCCATTTCCATCGCCTGTCTGCTTTCTATAACAGCGTCATCAAGTATGTCTTGATCGTCATCATAATGTTTTACAATTGAGCTTGCCAATATTTTTTCTAAAACAGCGTGATTGGATTTTATAGAAGTTGAAAAATAAACCAAAGACTTTTCAAGTTCAAGAAGCTGAAAAAGCTCTTTGTTTTTCATTGATTTGTGCAATTGAAGCTGAATACGATTGCTTGCCTTGTCTATCTGTCTTAGATAATGCAAGAATTTAATCGAGTTGTTATACAAAATCTGATACAAAAAGCGTGTAGGCTTGTTAATATCAAAGTTTTTTACAAGACCTTGAATAAAATCATTGATTACAGAGGTGTTTTTTAGACAGACAGTGACAAAATAATTGTCTGTTATTATAATGCCCAATGGCAAGGTACTGTATATATATGTTTCGCTTTCAGCGGATTCACTCATAATTGGGATGTCCACCAAGATCAACTTGCCTTCATCTTCAATCTCAATGTGAGCTCTTTCTTCTTCATCTAGTGCGGCCTTAATCATTTGCGCTGGAATTTTTGTAGATGAAGAGATGTTTTCTATTTCAAAATCACTTGGATTTTCCATATGAATCCAGCAATTTTGTTCGGGTGCAAGGATTTTGTGGGCATTTTTCTCGCCTACAGGGGTCTTAAACATTTTGACCATAAAGCCACCTCCTAAAATAAAAAATGTGCGGCAAAATTTAACCGCACAAAATCTTTTATTTTGGGCGGTTATGCCTATATGTTGTTATTGTTTCTCCCGCTAGGGTCGTCCATAAGATTATTTCTCCTATATGGCTATTATAGCATTTAATTTTACAATAAACAACTCATAAGTTGTCGAAAGAATTGTCAATTTTTTTTAGCGCATTCAAAAATTTGTTCATCTGCTCGTCAGTGCTTATCGTTACTCTCAGATAGTTTTGAATTTTGGGCAAATTAAAATGTCTAACCAATATTTTTTGGTCTTTTAGTTTTTGATATATGCTTTTTGCGTCCCAGCCTTGTCGTGTCATAAAGATAAAATTGGTTTTGGATTGCAGTACATTATAGCCTAGTTTGATAAGTTCATTTATAACACGAGTTCGTGTTGATTTTACCTTGTTTATGGTTTGATTGAAATATTTTATGTCACTTACTGCAGCTATCGCGGCAGCCTGAGTAAGCCTGTTGACTGAATAGCTGTTAAAGCAATCCCTTATTTTTTCTAGTCCTTTGATTAATTCCGTACTGCCCATTGCAAAGCCGCATCTTATGCCTGCCAAAGACCAACTTTTGGAAAAAGTTCGTATAACTAAAACATTTTGATATTTTGACACCAAATCCAAACAGTTATAAGTTCCAAAGTCGACATAAGCTTCGTCAATAATTATAACTTTGTCTAAATTGTGAATTACTATGTTTTCTATATCTTGGCATGAAAGCTCCAATGTTGTGGGCGCGTTAGGATTTGCGATAATTATTCCTTGGCAGTTTTGAAGATTGTAATAATCTTTGATATTAATAGTAAAGTCATCGTTTTGCTGAATTGTGCGGTAATTGATGTCATATAGTTCTGCCCAAACAGGATAAAAGCTGTATGTAACTTCGGGGAAAACAATGTCTTTTTCGTGCTTATTGAAAAAAGCCAAGAATGCAAACCCCAATACTTCATCGCTTCCGTTACCTATAAAAATATTATCCTGCGGTATATTGTAGAGCTTGCTTAGTTCCAGCCTCAAATTATCGGCTCTTGGGCTTGGATAAAAATTCAGCTTAGATGAACTTTTTATAGCTTTTAAAACTTTTTTTGAGGGAGGATAAGGATTTTCGTTGGAATTTAGCTTGATATAGCCTTCGTTGAGCTGTTCTCCCGCTGTGTATTCCTTGATTTGTTGTGCCTTTTTACTCAAAAGCATAATCTGTTCCTGCCTTAATTTTTTCTCATTAAACATAATATGCCCTTTCGCTATGAAAGGGCATATCAACATTATTTACTTAATGATTATTTAATTTTATTTTTGAGCAGCTTTTACAAGTCGTTGATATCTCTTTTCATAAAGCGTAATCTGATCTTCCCAGTCTCTATTGAGTTGTGTCAATATCTCATTTTGATAGTTGGTAAATGCGTCAGATTTTTTCTTATCAAGGAGTTCTTTTTTAAGCGCTTCATAATAAGTGGTATCATGTAAGCCGTCTTCAAATACACTGGTATATTCACCCAATTCTCTTGTGCCTGACTCAACGATAGAAGAAAGCATCAATACATGAACGCCATAATCTGAAACAGTTTCTTTTATTGCTCCTAAAACGCCTTGTTCGTAAAGATCAAAAGCAGTTTCTTCAAATTCGGCTACATAGCCGGAATTTCCTTTATTATCAGGATCATATTGCATGCCGTAACCCTTAACATTGTTAAAACTACCAGGATCAGTATTATATTTGAAGATAAGGCTTTCAAATTTGATTTCAGCAGCTTTAGAATGTCCAGCCAATGAGCTCATTTGAGATTTTATATCACTCAAAATCTGGCTTATAGGCAAGGGATTTCCTACATTGTAGCCATCTTTATGTGCATAAGATTTTATATCGTTAGCAAGTCTTTCTCTTTCAGATTGGATATAATCATTTGATTTGCCTTGAGTTTTTAAGCTTTCCAAATGAGTTTTTTGTTCATCAGAAAAAGGTATTAAAATCTGCTTAACATAAAACCATCTTGCGTTAGGATGATATAGTATGATGCTGCTGCCATCTTTCATTGCAGAAACATAAGAACTTATATTTTTGAAGGTTTCTTTTTGTTGAGCTAATGTCTTGTTGTAATAATCTCTAACTTCTTCATCTGTTACAGAAACATCGTCTTCTACATATTCCTGCAATTTTGTAAACAGCATGCTGTTATAAGAATTATCATAATAAATATATTTTATAAACCAGAAATCCTGCAATTTTCTATATAGTTCGGCATATTTGTAAGGTTTTGCATTTTTGTATGAGTCGATAACTGCAAGGTCGGCTTTATATTTTGCTTGATTTGCTTTTGATAAAACATTAGCTTTTAGATTTTCTCTTATATTTTCAAAAAATCTTCTCAAAGCTTCTGTCTTTAAAGCGGCAGCACGATATTCTGATGATTGGAAATATGCTTGTTTTGCTTGGTCAGTGCCGAATTCGATAATAGAATAATCAAAAATTGGACCTCTGCTGCCTTCGGGTGTCCATTTTTCTTCATCTTGTAGAATGCCGTTTTCATCAACTTCGTATTCCACATCTTTGTCTTCATCGGGAGCATAGGGATAAGTCAAAGTCGGATAGTCAGGTTTTAGATCTTCGCCTTCGCCACGTTCATATATAGGTTCTTCATATTCTTTGGCAATTTCTTTTTCGTAATTATAAATAACATCGTCAATAGTATCGTAAACATTTTGCCAAATTTCATTTATTTCGGATTGTTTTAGTCTTATTTCATTAGATTTTATAAGCTTTTCAGCTTCTATCAGCAAAAGTTCTCTATTAACAAGCTGTTCAAGCAAGGTATCATAAGTCTGCTTTACAGTATAGCCATAATTTTGAATATATGTTGCACCATATTGGTTAAAGATATTGGCAAGTTCAAGCT
>DATCJR010000124.1 GCA_036562685.1 Clostridia bacterium
GAACCCAAAGATATCTATTCAACATCTTATGTGGATAAACTACTCACAAAAGTCAAAGAGCTCGTACAAAAAGGAACCGATACCATTCATCTATACCGCCGCGATTCCAAACGGAATCCTAAAAATCTATGATGTAAAAAAGGCAGCTAATATACGCCTCAGAGAGGCGTTTTTTTGACTTGTCTAATGGTTTTGTACCTGAGATTTTTTTGACCAATACACACCAAAAAGCCGGCATTGATTTGCCGGCTTTGTTTGATTGTTTATTCGTTTGAGATGATTTCTTTTGCCCACAGTTTCGCTTCGTCAAGTTTCGTGTGGACGAGAGACCTTTCGCGGCTTTGCGGGAGTTTGTCTACCTCTTTTTTCACTTCATTGATCTTTTCCAATATTTCCTCTACTTTCTCGATAATCATTCTAATCTTCCTTTCTCATTTATGATTGGCATGTAGATCTTTGGATGGCGATTAATGCCGGCATAGAACCGGCATTTTTTCGCTTTTCCAAGTTCCGTTGCTTAGTCTCCTCCACCAATCGGTCGATCACCATACATTGCAGTCACCTCCCTCCTCATTGTATTATGTAAAGTATTTATACGCAAATTGCAATAATTCTATATTTTTATTTTGCTTTTTGTAAATAAGGCATATATTGTATAACGTTTCTTTTGTTTCTTTTACATCTAGAGCTTTTTGAAATGTTCGTAATGCTTTTTCATATTTCTTTTGATTTATGTAGTAGATTCCTAGTTTATTTAATGATTCGATCGATAATTCATGATAGTCCTTACTTAGATCAACAGCTTTTTTAAGATATCTTTTAGCTTGTTGTTTGTCGATATTCATATAGATTTCGCCCAAATTTAAGTAAACGTCAATCAGTTCTGGATTTTTATCGAGGTATTTTTTGAATTCTAGTGCAGTTTGATAATGGTAGATTGCTTTTTTAATGTTGGCTTGACCTTTGTAAATATCACCTAGAATACTCTGTAAAGTGAAAATTTCTGAAAACAGGGAATTCGCTCTCGCAATCTTCAATCCTTCCTCAGCTTTAACTTGGGCTTTATTATATAGATGTAGTTTATACAAGATCTTAGATAGCTTAATTCGCACATGTACTATAATTTTCACACTAACCTGGTATATGTCTTGCTCTTCTGGCTTAGTTGTATTTTCTAGGCTTTCAATACATACTAATGCATCCTCGTTTTTGTCTAATTTTTCTAAGTACATTGCTTTGTTAACATACAAATAAAAACGTGTGTTTGGACGTTCACCATCATTTACATATGATTGAATCCCTTTATCGGCGTGTTCTAATGCTTTTTGTAAATTATTTTCGTAATAATAAATTCGACTCAGTTCATTTTGCGAAGCAGCTAAAATATTTGTTTTGCGAAGCTCTTGAATTTCATGTATTACTTGATTATAAATTTTTATTGCATTTGTAAAGTGTTTCTTTGAATTTTTTAGGTCGCGCATTTCAAAATAGCAACGACCTTTTATATATTC
>DATCJR010000125.1 GCA_036562685.1 Clostridia bacterium
CGAGCTTTTGAATATGCAAAAAAACGAGCGCGAAAAATACGAAAAGTTCTATAAGAGCTTTGGAAGAACATTAAAATACGGAATTTATTCTGACTTTGGTACGCACAAGGATGAATTGGAAGACCTTATCATGTTCTATTCTTCCAAAGAAAAGAAACTTGTTACATTAGATGAATATGTAAGCCGTATGCCTGAAAATCAGAAATATATCTATTATGCAACAGGTGAGAGCGTAGAAAGAATAGAAAAACTGCCTCAGACCGAAGCAGTCGCAGAAAAGGGCTTTGAGATTTTGTTCTTTACAGAAGAAATTGATGAATTTGCTATCAAAATTATGGATAAGTTCAAGGATAAAGAGTTCAAGTCCTTGTCAGATAGCGGAGATATTGGTCTAGAAGACGAAAAAGAAAATAAAACAGAAAAACAAGCAACAGAAGACAAAGAAGTTTTTGATGCTGCAAAAGAATTGTTAAAAGACAAGGTAAAGGATGTGCGTGCATCCAAAAAGCTAAAAACTCATCCTGTATGCATGAGCAGTGAAGGCGCATTATCCATTGAAATGGAAAAAGTATTGTCCACTGTTCCTAACTATCCTGGAATGAAAGCGCAAAGAATTTTGGAAATCAATACATCTCATCCGGTATTTGCTTCACTAAAAAATGCCCATAAGACGGATAAAGATAAGTTTGCATTATATGTAAACTTGCTGTACGAACAAGCCTTGTTAATAGAAGGTCTGTCCGTTTCAGATCCTGTAGAGTTATCCAATAATATCTGCAAGCTTATGGTTTAACCATATATATTTTTTACTAAAGATGAATTGCTGTTAAATATTCGAAAAAACTAGATAATATATAACAGCAATAATTGAGGAAATTATGCAAAGCATTGATCAAATTGATAAGAATCTAAAAGTTGAAACTTCTATTAATGAGCCGGATATAAAATTTTTAGATGTAAAAAATGAGCCTTTTAGGGTTTATGGACTTTATAATTACAAAAAAGAACAGGTATTCAAACGAATGCCTGATGAAGTTGCGGCAACCGTTAATAACGGCGTAGCTCAATTAAATTTTCATACTGCTGGCGGACGGGTGCGATTTTCTACTGATTCGCGTTATGTGGCAATCAAAGCAATAATGCCTTCTGTTACACATTTCGCTCATATGCCTTTATCGGGAACATCAGGTTTTGATTTGTTCATAGATAACGGCTCAAGCAGTAGATATTATGCCACTTTCATGCCTCCAGCAGACATGAAAACAGGCTATGAATCCATAGTATATTTTGACCAGCCTGGACTAAAACATATCACTATCAATTTTCCTTTATACAATGGGTTGAACTCTTTATATATAGGACTGCAAAGTTCTGCCCATATTGATAAAGGCTTGGAATATAAATACCAAAAGCCGGTTTTATATTATGGATCCTCAATCACGCAAGGCGGATGTGCTTCTCGTCCGGGAAATAGTTATCAAGCTATTATTTCAAGAAAATATGATTGCGATTTTATTAATCTTGGCTTTTCGGGAAGTGCCAAAGGCGAGGAGACTATAGTCGATTATATGTCTGGGCTTGATATATGTGCTTTTGTATGCGATTATGACCATAATGCGCCGTCTGCTGAGCATTTAAATGAAACTCATGAAAGACTTTATAAGAGATTTAGAGAAAAATCTTCTGTGCCTATTGTTTTTATCTCAAAACCAGATTTTGATAAAAACCATCAAGACAACATTAAGAGACGAGATATTATATACACAACCTATATGAATGCCCTAAAAAATGGGGATCAAAATGTGTATTTTATTGACGGTCAATATCTTTTTAAGGATGAAAATAGAGATTGCTGCACAGTAGATGGATGTCATCCAAATGATGCCGGATTTTTAAGAATGGCAGAAGTTATCGGTTATACCGTAGGTTCGGTTTTATCCAAGTTGTGATTGGAAATCGTATTTAATTAAAATGCGAATTGTTTAAAAATTTAAAAAACGCTGACAAAATTATGTCAGCGTTTTTTATAACAATAAACAGTCATTTTCGTAAAGTGTATATTAAAATTTATTAAAAAAATATAAAAAAAGGCCCCGGATAATGCCGGGGTTATTTTATTCATTAATCATATTATCGTATTTATATGCAAGCACCATTAGATTGTCTCTTAGATGTACATTTTCTACTATTACATCGTCTGGAACATCAAGATCTACATAACAGAAATTAAGAATTGCTTTG
>DATCJR010000126.1 GCA_036562685.1 Clostridia bacterium
CTATAACAGGTATAATAAGAGGCGACAAAGATCATTTCATTGCTAATCGCCAAAACTACGGTGCACCTTCTTATCCTTATACAGAAGATCAGCCTAACACCAATTTGCTTATGATAGCCAACACTTCACCCTCAGCATATGGATATTCAACTTCAGTAAGTATTGATGCAAAAACTGATAGTGCTGACTCTTACAAAAAGATTTCAGTAAAACTTCAGACACAATTAGCTAACAAGCAATATGGCGCTGAATTGATATTAAAAAGAGATAATGTAGTTATTTCAAAATTCTCTAATATAGATACCAACGGACAATTCAAAACATTCAATTTTTATGTTAAAGGCGGTATCACATCACACACCTTGACTTTAGAAATTTGGCTTGGTGTTGAAGGTGGTTATAACAATCAATACTATGCTCAAGGTCATTTGTTTGTAGAATATGCTGATGTCTTTGCTTCAGACGAAACTGCCTATAAGAATGCTACAAGCAACTATGATTTAAGATATGATTTTTCAGTTGAAAACTTTGAAACATTTGAGCAAACTGATAAAGCATTAAAAACACCTGCTAACTGGACAGCTGTTAATCCCCTTAGCTACATAAAGACAGTTACCGCAGGTATAATCAATCTTGATGAATATGATGCGTCAGTTTTGGGAGGAATTAACAAGTCTAAGATTGGAACTGATAATCTTTCTCCTTACGCTCTTGTTATTTATAGCCCCGAACCTACAGCGTACGGAATGAAACAGTCCTTCCCTATTAGTTATACTGCTGAAAAATATTATAAAATTACCGTAAGAATAAAGACTGTAGATATTCCAGAAGGTGTTGGAGCAAGAATCGTTTTGGATTCTAACAATTACTTCAAAAATATCAACACTGAATACGAAAAAAACAACTTTGGAAACAAATTTATAGATTATTCATTTTTTGTAAATGTTGGTTCAGCGTCTTCAGTTACTCATAATCTTACTATTTGGTTAGGAGATAATTCCAAGACTTATACTTTGGCTAGAGGCTTAGTAATAGTTGACCAAATCAGTATTAATGAAATTAATGAAACCGAATACGCTAACGGTATTGCAAAATTATCTTCTGAAGATGAAGACGAAATACCTAACAATATTGCAAAAGTTGTTTTGAGTGAAACTACTGAAACTAAAAAACCTAGCGAAGATACTGATAAGAAAGCTTTTGAATGGTGGTTATTGCCTTCAATATTCTTCTCAATCTTATTAGTTCTCTGCTTAGTATTGATTATAATAAGATTTGTTCCTAAGCCTAGAAGACGCGCTAAAAAGCTCACTACAACTTATGACAGAAATCTTACCATCAACAAAACAATTAACCTGAAAAAAGAAAATCAAGCTCAGTCACAAAATAAGCTAGAAGAAGTTAAGGAAACTGAAGCTGAGCAAGAACAAACAACAGTTCAAGAAGGCGAACAAGCACAAGATGGAAAAGCTCAACCAGCTCCTAAGCTTATAAGGAGAAGAAAACATATAATACCCGATTTCAAAGATGAATTTGAAGATGATTAATTTTAAAAGGCTGTATGAAAAATACAGCCTTTTATTTTGTTTAACTTTAATTTAAAAAATCAATTTTAATTTTTTGTAAAACCGTTATGCTTTATTGTGTAAATATCGCCCTGTTTGACGCAATGAAGTCCTAATTGATTAACTTCTTCTGATATATCACATTCTGGTTTAAAGTGCGTTACAAGCAGCTTAAAAGGTTTATTTTCGGCATATTTTGCTCCCTGATACAATGACATATGAGGTGTTTGAGGAGTGTGAAATTCGCTAGGATATGCACAGTCAGCAAGCACTACATCAGCATTTTTAGTCAGGATATCAAGATTGGGATTAATGACTGTATCCCCTGTATAGCTTAAAGTAACAGAACCGTCAGTTATTTTGGCACCAAAAGTTTGTCTTGGATGAACCATTTCAATAAATGTAATTTCTTGGTCTTTTATTTTAATTGTTTTTCCATCACTAATATGAATGATATTAAAGAGCGGAAAATTTGCAATAAGACGGTATTCTAAGCTGTCTTCATTGGGCAAATAAACATTAAGTCTAAAATTATGGCTTGCGCAATAATATATCAAACTCAAAACATCAGACATATGATCACCATGTAGATGACTCAGAATCAAACCGTCAAGTTGATTTATTTCAATATATTTTTGCAGCTGAGCCAATGCTCCGCTACCGCAATCTAATAAGACTTTTGCTTCTTTTGTTTCCACAAGATAACTGCTTAATGCTCTGTCTTTTTCGGGATATGGTCCCATGCAACCCAAAACATACAATTTCATTCATGCTTCTCCTTTTCTATTGACATAATAATTTTTTTACGATCAAAAAGATTAAGTCTATTAGAAATTTTGAGCATTATATAGCCGCCCAAAACTCCAAAAAGCGTTTGAGAAAAATTAGATAAGATTAATATAGGCGACAAAACCACAGCATAGGTCAAAGCATTTGAGCTGCCTATCAAAATCAGCAAAAGTTCATAGCTTGTATAACCTATCTGCATAAATACAGATGATATTATCATTGATAAAAGAACTCTTGCACCTGATTTTTTCTTGCCTTTGATAAGCAATAATATAACTACCATCAATCCCTTAATAATAGCGGTTGCAGGCACATAATAACCAAACCCAAGAAAAATATCTGCTAGTATACTTCCCAAAACGGCCGGGATTACTGCGTAAAAGCCCAAAAACATGCAAGCTTCAAAAATAAATATATCGCCAAGATGAACGTAGCCTGTACCTATGGGAAACGCAGCAAAAGCAGTAAAAACATAAACCAAAGCACTGAAAATAGCTATGAGCGAGATATAATATATTGAAAGAGTCAAATTTTTTAATTTTCTTAAAGTTTTTTTATCTTTTAAAAAGTCATTATTATTTTGCTGCATACAATGCCTCATTGTTTTTTATATAATTAGATTTTAACACATTAAACTATTGTGTCAATAAAAAATAAGTTTGAATATATTAGTTATTGGAAATCTGTAAGTTTCTGTAAAATGACATAAAGCCCTTGATAAGAATAATGGGATATAGTATAATACACTTACAAAAAACATAAAGTATATTAGCTCCTGCGATGTGCGTTATGGCGTTAAATTTTTCCACAGTCTATTAAAGGGAGAACTAGTATAATCTAGTGGCTGTCAGGCCTCAGTAATTTCACTGATTGAAACATATCAGACAGCAGGGGAAGGCAAAAGCTAGAATCAGTTCACCCACCTGCTATGTGCGGGTAAAAGTTTGCGTCAGACGGCATAGGCGGGATTTATTTTTTAAAAATAATCTCCTTATGAAAACAACCCTTATATTAAGGGTTGTTTTTTATTTGCTCAAGTTTTTTAGTTATTAAATATTGTCTAACTTAATATTTATTTCCTGAACATCTTTTTTGGATATACCGTATTGGGCATAAAACACAATGCTTATCGCTAACACCAAAAATACGCCTATAATAACTAGCCAGCCTAGAGATGCGAAAACTCTTGTTCCCATAGGTTTGTTGACATTAAAGCCTATAATATCCAGCATGATACCAGCTAAAAAAGATGAAAGGCTTTGAGAGATTTTATATGCAAATGTCATAAATGAGTTATATGTTCCAGTTTTATTAATACCTGTCCTCTGCTGCTCTACAATAATTACGTCTCCCATCATAGAACCAGGCATTGAGAAAATTGCACCTACACCAAAACCTACAATAAGCATTCCTATTAGCAAATAGATCAATAGTTCTGCTTTTTGCACTGTGTGCAAATAATAATATAAGACAAAAATCACACCTTCATATAAAATACCTATCAAAGAAATAACAACACCCAAAATCAAAGACGGTTTCTTATCAATCTTTCTTGAAATAATCATCCAAAAAGGCTGAGAAAAGACAGTCATTACAAACAATCCGCCCAATACTATAGCGGTTTCAATAAAGGTAAATTGGAAGGTATAATTAAAAAAGTGCAGACCTATTGATGTGAGCAAAGCAGCGCTCATTAGTGATACAGCATAACCTACTACCAAAGCTCTAAAGTTTTTAACCTTGAATGCTTTGAAAAAATCAATAAAAACATCAATTATGGATTTCTTTTCTATTGTTCCAGTACGTGCTTGGATATTAAGTCTGGGCATTTGGTTATATGTTCCCATAAATGTCAGCATTCCGGTAACAAGCATAACGCATGAACCCAAATAAGCCATAGTCATATATTGTTCAGGTTTACCTTTGTCAGTAAAAACTACAGCTAACAACACCGTAGGGATAAGCATTCCTATCAAGAAAAATACTGTTTTAAAAACTTCCAAAGACGAACGGTCATCATAATCGCTGGACAATTCTAGTCCAAGTGCCTGATAAGGAGTTTGAAAAATAGTATTAAAGGTGTTAAACATCAAATTAAAAATAGTAATCCAAATGAATTTTACCCATTGCGGCAAAGCCATTGGCATTGACCATAATACAATGTTGATTATGGCAATTCCAAACATCCCAAAGAACATAAAGCCATGTCTTCGTCCAAAAAACTTACTTCGGCAACGGTCAGACAATGATCCAAAAATCGGATCCCCTGCTCCGTCCCAAATAGTACCTATGAGTATTGCTACACCCATAAGCGTACCAGACATTCCATGCGCAACCGTTCCGAAATACATCAACAAAGATGTCGCGGTCTGGGTAACCATACAGTATCCCAAACTTCCCGCGCCATACATAACCTTAGATGCGGTTGACATTATTGGCTTTTTTGCTATTTTTGTCTTTAAATACATCTCAAAATCTTTAAATCAAATAATGTTAACATTATATATTAATCAAAAAAACTTATCAAGCAAAGCGAACTTACAAGAGAAATAAAACAAGTTTAAGTTAAAAACCAAAAAGTTATTTCGATGTCCTTTTGAATTTTTCTTTATTTTTGTGATTAAAATGAATTTTGATCCTAAAATTGTGCTTAAATAACTTTGAAGATTAAAAATAATTTAAATAGTGTTATATAAAGAAAAAAAACCACTTTAAGAGTGGTTTTTTAAAAAAACTTTGTGTTAGGCTATCTATTTTAATACATTTACGCACCCTTAAGTAATTTTACGCACCCCTATTAAAATTTGTGCACCTCCACTGATTTTTACGCACCTTTAAATTAATTATTTTGGTGACATTCATTCAATATCTTTTAAAACTACAATATATCCTATTGAAAATGAAAAAAGGTCAGCAGATTGCTCTATCGACCTCATTGATTC
>DATCJR010000127.1 GCA_036562685.1 Clostridia bacterium
AGTTTCAGATAATTCTTTTAAAAAAGATATAAAAGATTAAAACAAAATGGCACATTATTGATGTATTTAAATAGTTGTTGACATTTTACATTTATTTTTATTATATTAATTTGATACTAAAGATAGCTTTTAAAAGGATAAAAAAATGAAAATTTGTCCTAAATTTTGCAATATTTATTTATAAAAAAATGTTTACAAAAAACATAATAATGTAAAAATACTTGTCAAAATTTGTCAAAATTTGTAAATTGGAAACAGTTTGTAATACTGTCATTGGGGGAGGAATATGAAGCATTACAAATACTGTTTCCTTTTATTTTTATTTGTCTTAATTATTTTCCAAGGATGTACAAAAGAAGAAATAATAAATATTGGCTTATATGATCAGGAAAAAGTTTATTATTTGTGTATAAATAAAGAACAAGATTTTTCTTTGCCTTTACCCCAAAAAACAGGTTATACCTTTGAAGGATGGTTTTTTGATCAAAAGCTACAAAATAAATGTACAGAAAATGAAATTTCTAATTTAAAATCGAAAAATGTCATTTTATATCCTAAATGGACACCAAACACATATAACATAACCATATGTTATGATGAGGAAACCGAAAGAACAATTCAAGCTCAATTTGAAACTGAAATCAAATTAATAGATTATTTCTTTGTAAAACAGGGCTATGTTCTTTCAGGATGGAAAGTCACTGGTGTTGAAAAAACATTTAATATTAACGATGTTTTTAATATGCCTGCATATGACATATCTCTTTATCCTGTTATCTCAAAAAAAATGGTGAGTTTTCAAACTAATGGTGGAGATACCATATCGCCTATTTGGTATAACGATTTGATACAAAACGGTTTACCCGTGCCTCAAAAGGAGCAATGTGTTTTTGAAGGATGGTTTTTGGATAAAAATTTTAGCCGAGAATTTGATATCAAAGACGAACCTCAAAACCACATAACACTTTATGCAAAATGGCGAAATATAAATTATAATGTATCATTTGAAACTAATGGCGGCAGCGTGATATCAACTGTATCTTATTATGAATTAAGAAAAGCTGGCGCTTTACCATTGCCTCAAAAATTAGGCTATGATTTTGAGGGCTGGTTTTTTGATGAAAACTATCAACAAAAGTTTGATATTAACATTGAGCCTAAAAATGATATAACATTGTATGCAAAATGGAAAGAAAAAATCTATTCAATAACTTATATTGATAATGGCGGACAAGCTAATGAAGAAAGACCAAAAGAATTCACAATCAAATCACCCGAAATTAAACTGCCTGTGTTAAAAAAATCTGGATATAAATTCTTGGGATGGTTTGAAGCTGATAAAGAGTATCAGATAATTCCAAACGGTACTTCAAAAGATCTTGTACTTGAAGCTCGTTGGACTGAAAGAAAACCTATTAAGATCGAAATAAACACTTTTCCTCAAAAGATGAATTATTTTTTAAATGAGCAGTTAGAATCAAAAGGCTTGACCATCGATGTTATATATGACAATGATGAAACTGAAATAATAGACGATATAAGCTGTTTAAAACTAAGCGGTTATGATTTTTCAAAAACAGGTTGGCAAATAATAATCATAAATTATCTAGGACTTACTACATCTTACCAAGTTTTTGTAACTACTGAAAGCATTATTAAGATTGAAGCAGTTATAGAAAAAAATGAATATATAGAAGGTCAAGAACTGGTGCTTGATGATGCGCTAATTTTGCTTCATTATAATAGTGGTAAGATTTCAAGTACACCTCTTATTTATCAATATTTGGCCGATTATGATATGAACAAAATTGGACGCCACAAGATTATAGTTTTATATGATAATTTCAGTACGTATTTTGAAATTAATATCAAGCCTAAAAGCTTGCAATGTATAGAAGCAAGTGGATATAAAGCGCATTATGAATATATGGAAGAGCTTTCAAATGACGGTATACTTCATCTAATATATGACAATGAAACTGTTGAAGAAATTCCTTTAAAAAATGCAATAATTTCAGGGTATGATTGTTTAAAATCCGGAGAACAAAAATTATTAGTGCAATATATTATGAATTCTAATATTTTTACATGTAATATTAAAGTCTATGTTTCAGACCCGCCGAAAACAGTATCAAACTTGACAATAATACAGTTACCCAAAACAGAATATGAATTGGGCGAAAATTTGGATGTTTCTAATGGGTTGTTAAAAGTCAATTTTCATTTTTATCCAGGATATGAAGAAATTATTTCTTTAACTCTTGATATGGTGTCTGGTTTTGATTCTAGCTGTGTTCAGAATTTACAACTCAAGGTTGAATATCAGGGTGTTTATTGTTTTTATAATGTCAGCATAATAGATTCTTGGAGTGAAATCTTTAGTTTTATAGAAACTCAAGATGGACAGGGGTATATTATAAAAGAATTTAAGGCTAAAAAAGAAAAGCAAATATCTATTCCATCAATGTATAATGGTAAGCCTGTAAAAGAAATCGGCAGTGATGCTTTTTATAATACAATACTTGAGCATGTTGTTATCCCAAGTAATATAGTTAAAATATATAGTTTTGCATTTTACTCAAATGATTTTTTAACCGAAATCATTATTGCTGACCGTCAAACAGAACTTGATCTAGAATTAATGGCTTTTGAAGATTCATTTAGAACAGGTGTTTATATTGAATGTGATTTGGACAAACTGAATTATGGTGATTTTAAGTATTATAGTTTGACGTTTTATACTTATGATCAGAATGATTATAGTGAACTTCAGTCTTATGGTTTCAATGCTGTAAAACTATAAAAAAAGGACAGACTTTAAAAAATCTGTCCTTTATCTTATTTAACTTAAAGAGTTAATTAGTAATCCATTCCGTTGGGAGCTGCAGGAGCTGCAGGAGTCTTTTCAGGAATATCTGCTACAACTGCTTCAGTAGTAAGCAATGTAGAAGCAACGCTTGCTGCATGTTGTAAAGCAGAACGTGTAACCTTAGTAGGATCGATAATTCCTTTAGCTACCATGTCGCCGTACTCATCTTTTAATGCATCATAACCAAAGTTAGCAGACTTGCCTTCTAGAACTTTGGAGATAATTACGCCGCCATCAACGCCTGCGTTTTGAGCGATTTGTTTAATAGGAGCTTCAAGTGCTTTTAATACGATAGCAGCACCAGTTTTTTCATCGCCGTTTAATTTGGATACAAGTTTTGTCAAAGCAGGTATAGCTGACAACAATGCAACACCGCCGCCAGGAACAATGCCTTCTTCAACAGCAGCACGAGTAGCAGCCAAAGCATCTTCTATACGAAGCTTTCTTTCTTTCATTTCAACTTCGGTAGCGGCACCTACGTTGATAACAGCAACACCGCCAGCAAGTTTTGCAAGACGTTCTTGCAACTTTTCTCTGTCATAGTCGCTTGTGGTTTCAGCGATTTGAGCTTTTATAGCCTTTACTCTTGCTTTAATATCTTCGCTTGAACCCGCGCCTTCAACTATGGTAGTGGTTTCTTTGTCAACCTTAACTTGCTTTGCTCTACCTAATTGATTGAGCTTGGTTTCTTTGAGTTCAAGTCCTAATTTTTCAGTGATAACTTGACCACCAGTCAAGACAGCTATATCTTGCAACATAGCTTCTCTTCTGTCGCCAAAACCAGGAGCCTTAACAGCTACGCAAGTGAATGAACCGCGAAGTTTATTCAAGATCAATGTAGCAAGCGCTTCGCCTTCGATATCTTCAGCGATAATTAGAAGTTTATTGCCGCTTTGAACAACTTGTTCAAGCAAAGGCAAAATTTCTTGAATGCTGCTGATCTTTTTATCGGTTATAAGGATTAGAGGATTTTCTAAAACTGCTTCCATTTTTTCTGAGTTGGTTACCATGTAAGGGGAAGCATAGCCTCTGTCAAATTGCATACCTTCCACTATGGAAAGCTCAGTCTTCATAGTCTTGCTTTCTTCAACGGTAATAACACCGTCTTTTCCAACTTTTTCCATAGCTTCAGAAATAAGTTTACCAACTTCTTCGTCTCCTGCGGAGTTAGAAGCGACTTGGCTTATAGATTCTTTTGAATCAATGCTCTTTGAAATTTTCTTAAGTTCTTCAACTACTGTATCAGTAGCTTCAAAAATACCCTTTCTCAAAATAATGGGGTTAGCACCTGCTGCTACGTTTTTGAGACCTTCTTTTATGATAGCTTGTGCTAATACAGCTGCGGTGGTAGTACCATCACCGGCAACGTCGTTGGTCTTTGTTGCAACTTCTTTTACAAGCTGTGCACCCATGTTTTCAAAAGGATCGCTAAGTTCGATTTCTTTAGCAATGGTTACACCGTCATTAGTAATAAGCGGAGCCCCAAACTTTTTATCTAAAACTACGTTACGGCCTTTAGGACCAAGAGTTATTTTAACGGTATTAACTAACGCATCTACACCGGCTTCAAGTGCCTGTCTAGCTTCCATACCTGTTTTAATTTGTTTTGCCATATATGAAATTACTCCTTTAAAATTTTGTATTACAAATATTATTCAATGACAGCTAAAATATCGCTTTGACGCAAAATAGTAACTTCTTTACCGTCAATCTTAAATTCGCTGCCAGCGTATTTGCTGTACAAAACTTTGTCGCCCACTTTAACTTGCATAACTACTTCTTTACCGTCAACAAGTCCGCCAGGGCCAACTGCAATAACTTTTGCCATTTGAGGCTTCTCTTGAGCAGTATTGGGCAATACAATGCCGCTTTTTGTTTTTTCTTCGGCCTCGACAGCCTCAATAACAATTTTGTCAAACAAAGGCTTAATCTTCATAGATTACATCCTCCTTTTATATAGTTAATTTTTTTGACCATTTTCTGCTTCTGGTTTATTTTACCAAAAGCCAAATGATATTATACAATATCAATTTGAAAAATGCTAGTATTTTATGTTCTATTAGAATGCATTTGATGTTACAATTTGGTATAATTTTAGCATGGAAGAAATTAAAAATAATTACATAAGTTCTGAAAATAATACTACCTCAATAAATCTGTTTGACAAGTGGGATGATAGATTTATGCAGGTAGCTTACCTAGTAAGTAGCTGGTCTTCTTGCGTAAGACCTAACCGTCAAATAGGTGCTGTAATAGTAAAAAATAAGCGTATTATCGCTACAGGATATAACGGCGCGCCCAGCGGCATAAAAACTTGCGCAGAAAAAGGCTTTTGTATGCGCGAAAAAATGAACATTCCAAGCGGAACGCATCCTGAATTATGTTATGCCGCACATGCTGAACAAAACGCCATAGTTCAAGCCGCCAAGTTAGGGGTATCCATAGACGGAGCTACTTTATATTGTACTCATCAGCCTTGCGTTATTTGTGCCAAATTGATAATTAACAGCGGCATAAAAAGGGTTGTTTATGAGCAAGGCTATCCTGATGAATTTGCTCGTGAATTATTTCATGAAGCTAATGTAGCCTTAGAGCAATATAAAAAAGACTAAAAATAAAACGTTAAAAACATTTATAATAATATTATTATTTTACGGTAAAGATATATAATTTTGATTTTAAAAACTATAAATAATTAGGCTTTGTCGTAAAATGTCATTTTTGAATTTATATTTTTAAGTGTGTCACAAACATCATAATACAGCCAAATTAATGTCTTGCATATCAAACAATATTTGGCTATAATTAAATTATGTTCAAATATGTCAAAATGGCATCAAGTTATATGTTTAAGACCCTGCCATATTTCTTTTTTGTGGCATTGATTCCTGCTGCAATCTTAGGCTTTTTTGGTCCGCCGTGCTCAAATATTCTTTATTTTTATGAAAATTTTAATGTACCTATTTCACCCATGCCAACAGGATTCAAAGAAGTTCTTAATGACATGTTTGCATATTTTAAAAATGGGTGGATTTTGATAACTCAATTTTCAATATCGTTAATTTTTGTTTCGCTTATTATTGGACTTATGGAAAGGCACTTGCGCTCGGGAAGGTTTGGCTTTAAAAGACCTTTACGCCGCATAAACGATAGTTTGCTTGCCCTGCTTCCTGTATTCATTACTGCATTAGTTGTTGAAATATTATTTTCGCTAATTTCAAGCGGAATAGTTACGCTTGCTCATTATATCTTTTCTGATTTTGGCAGAACCCCTACAATTTTAAGCTGGACAGTTTCTATAATAGCTTTTATTGCATTACAATTATTGGTAATTGAAATATACTCAATTTGTCTTTTGGTTCCGCCTACTTACATGATAGCAGGCTATCCGTATCTTTCATCAATTAGCTATGCAACTAAGCTAAGACATGAAGATTCATTTAAGATATATTTTGCATGTTTATGGCCATACTTGGTTATCTTTTTAGTGGGACTTGTAAGCAGAATGCTGAATTTGCTTGATATTCCCATAAATATTTTGTGTTATGTTTTTGTATACTTGTATTTCTCATCATTATCTATGACTGTATATTATGAAAGAACGGGAACTGAGCGCATGGATTACAAGAGAAAATTAGGCGCAGGAGTATAAGCCATGAGATTTAAACACTCATTTAAAATTTTAGTAGCGAAATTTTCATTAGTTTGGAATATATTATTTTATTATGCTATGGCAACAATAATTATTGCTAGCATAGGCGCGGCGGTTCTTATACCTTTGATAGAAACTTTCAAAAGCATGGGACTTGCCCAAGACTTCAGTGGAATTCTAATATCATTATTTCAAAACGAATCACTTCAAATTGTAAGCGAAAAATTTATGAAGCTATATTTTAGAATAATTAATGAATTCTTGGTTATTCCTAAGGTAGGTTGGAGTCTTAGAATTTTTTTATTAGGCATAATTGGAGTGTTGGCAAGGCTGCTTTATGGTTTTTGTGAAATGGCAGTTTTGAGTGTATTAGAAGGTCATATGTCCGCCAATGCAAAATACAGCTTTGCTGGGGCTTATCTTTCTAATTTGGGAAAATCTATAAAGTATCAATTTTTCAAAATGTTGTTTACTTTACCTTATGATATAATTTTGATTCTTGTATTATATGCAATGACCTTTTTATTTAAAATAACTGCGATAAGATTGTTTTTACCGCTTTTGATAATGATAGTATTAATTTTGCTTGTTGCGTTTAGATTAACGTCATTATCACTCTGGGGAGCAAGCATAGCTGTAGATAAAAAAGGTGTGTTCAAAGGCTTTGGTTATAATTTGAAGCAAGTATTTAAGAAAAAGAACTTTTTCCAAATCTATTCGGCGTTTGTAGTGGTAGTTGTGCTTGCAATTGCAGTTAATGTTTTTGTAACTTTCTTTACTTTAGGTGCAGGACTGCTATTGACAGTACCACTTACAATTTTATGGCTAAACTGTCTTAATATGACATCTTATTATATTGCTACTGGAAGAAGATATTATATAGACAGTGATACTATTTATACTTCTCCAACAGTAAAAGATGAATAAAATAGAACTTAAAGCCTGCATACAAGGCGTAAAGCAAAAAATAGAAGACATAAAAAAAGAGTACAATCTTAATCATGATGTAACAATAGTTGCCGCTACTAAGACAAAAAGCCTTGAAATAATCAATATGCTTCCTGATTGCGGTATTGATATCATGGGAGAAAATAGGGTTCAAGAGTTTATAGAAAAATACCCATATCTAGATAAACGGCTTGAAAAACATTTTATAGGACAATTACAGACCAATAAAGTAAAGTATATTATCGATAAGGTCAGCCTTATACATTCGCTTGATAGAGAAAGCTTGGCTCAAGAACTTCAAAAACATGCATCTCGTCTCGGAATAAATATAAATGTTTTAATAGAAGTCAATATGGGTGAGGAAAATAAGGGCGGAGTACCGTTCAACAATGTTTTGGATTTTTACAAAACAGTGCAAAAAAACTATCCTAACATTAGGATAAAAGGAATTATGAGTGTAATGCCCATAGGAGCAAGTGAAAATCTATATTTACAAATTAGCAAGCTTTATGATATATTGAGAATACAATCAGATGATATTAAGTATTTGTCTTTAGGAATGTCAGAAGATTATCTTACAGCCATAAAATACGGCGCCAATATGATAAGACTTGGCAGAGCAATTTTGGGCGAACGTACATAAGAAAATTATTATAATAAAATTTATTGGAGAGATGCTATGGGACAATATAATGATTTTTTATTCAAAGGTCCAGCTAACGAAGACGAATTAGATTTCATAGAAGATGTTGTGCCCAAACGCACAACAAGAAATATACGGCCAGAAATGCCGATTAAGACGCAGCGCAGTATGAGCAGTGTGGTTATTCACAGCCCAACCACTCCTGAAGAGGTTGAGAGCTTGATTGATTATTTGAAGCGTAGAGAGCCTGCAATAGTCAATCTTGACAAACCGCCTGCAGAAATCGCGCAAAGAATTTTGGATATGTTAAGCGGTGCTATCTATGCCCTAAATGGAAGCATGCATCGTATTCAAGACAATATATTTTTGCTAACTCCCGAAGGCGTAGAAATTGCAGCCCCTTCAGAAGAGTAAATAAAACGATATGCCGTTTTAGAAACGGCATTTTTTTTGCTCAAAAATAACAATACTCAGAACTATTAAAAATGCTCTGAGTATTTTTTAGTCTTAGTCTTCACTGTAACTTATGTAGAGATAACTTTGATCAGGATCAGATGTTTCTGGAAAAACCTCGCCTCTTTTCACGTTGATAATAATATTGGTCTTTTCTCCATATTTATCAAGAACTACAACTTTTCCTGAATAAGGAATTACTTGACCAGCTTTGTAATGCATGACTTAATAACCCCCATGGAACTATATTTTTCTAAAAAGAATAATAGTCTTTTTGCAATATCTTGTCAATATTTTGTACTATATATTGTTATAAAAAATCTTTAACATCAAGATTTGGGATATAAGCAAAGGTTATAAATTTATATTTAAATATCAATACTATAGTTATGGCAAGAGGTTTTTCATATAATCAAAAAACAAGAAAATTTCGAACTTCCAAATTTAAGCGTGTTAGAATTAATCTTTTTTCAAGCTTTGTATTTGGAGTAGTGAGAGGATTGGGAATGGCTGTAGGTTTTTCAGGAATTGCAGTTGTTTTACTGTATGTTGTACAGTTTTTGCCGCTGCAAAATATTCCTATAATTGGTGATTTAATAAAAGCAATTATAGCAATTCCACGATAAAATTATCAATATTTATAGTAAAAGCCATGAATAAATTTATTCTTGTTTTGCAAGTTCTATCAAAAAGTTGAAGATTTTGTCACAATATGTTAAATTATTAACGATGGTTTCTGGAGGTTAATGAAACCAAATATTTTCAAGGAGATTTTTTTAAATGTCCACTTTTAAAAATGCTCTCGATAAGTTTTGGGGCATAAGCAAAAGAGGCTCTAATTTCCCTAGAGAAATTATTGCCGGTGTAACAACGTTCTTGACAATGGCTTACATAATTACTGTAAACCCTGGCATTTTGTCAACTGGCCGTGTTGAAATGTATGAGTCATTGTATATTGCTACAATTCTTGGCGCTGCATTGGCAACATTGTTTATGGCTTTTTATGCAAAAGCACCTTATGCACAAGCTCCTGGAATGGGACTTAACGCATTTGTAGCTTATACTCTTACAGCTACTGTTGCTGCAGGTGGTTTTGGCCTTTCTTATGGTGTTGCACTCAACATCATCTGTATTGGTGGTCTTTTGTGCGTGCTTTTGTCAATAACCAAATTAAGAGAAAAAATTCTTAATGCGGTTCCCGAAACTATTCGTACTGCAATCCCCGTTGGTATTGGTTTGTTTATTGCTTTTGTAGGTATGCAAAATGCAAAATTGATTATTGGCGGAGCTACTTTGGTAGATTTAGCTGACTTTACTGTAGCTGATTGCTTACCTGCAGTTGTTTGCTTAATAGGTTTTCTTACTATTGCAATTCTTTCCAAACTCAATGTTAAGGGTGCAATTTTAATTGGTATTATTTTTGCTACTGTTGTAGGTATTCCTATGGGCGTTACCAAATGGAATGAATTTGGTACAAGTTGGCTTCCTGCTTTTGATAAGTTCTTCTCAGGCGATGTTGCAGTTAGCGGTGCAGCTGCTTTCTGGAAAAGCTGGGGCGATTTTGGTAGATTATTCTCAAGCTTCTCTAATGTAGTGGGTGTATTGGTTATCATCTTGTCACTTGCTATGATTGATTTGTTTGATACATTTGGAACCTTGTTGGGAACTGCAAAAACTGCTAACCTAATTGATGAAGACGGAAAGATTGAGAGATTCTCTCAAACATTGATGGCTGACTCTGTTGCTACTGTATTTGGTTCAATGCTCGGTACATCCAATGTTACCACTTATGTAGAATCAGCTTCTGGTATCAGCGTAGGTGGTCGTACAGGACTTACTGCTTTGGTAGTAGCATTGTTATTCATACTTGCATTGTTCTTGGCTCCTTTGTTTAGCTCTATACCTTCAGCTGCTGCTGCAAGTGCTTTGATTTATGTAGGTGTTTTGATGATGTCAAATGTTAAAGACATTGATTTCTCTGATGCTGCAGAAGCTGCACCTGCATTTTTGACATTTATCACAATGCCTTTAGCTTATTCAATAACTGATGGTATTGGAATCGGTATTTTGTCTTATGTAGTTATCAAGTTCTTCGTATGGCTTGTTAACATTATCAAGTATGCATGCAACAAAGAAAAATACGAAAAACCTGCATGGGAAATTCATCCCGTTACCGCTGTAATCGCAGTATTGTTTGTATTATACTTTGTATTGCCTGTTAACTTACATGTTGCATAAAAAACGTAATTATATAAAAGGACAAGCCGTTGTTTAAGACGGCTTGTTTTGCTTTTTTAGGATTTACTTGATAAAAAAGGCATTAACCGATAAAATTAAATTAAGATTAATTATTGGAGATGAGAATATGAAAAAATTGATTGATGCAGCTATGGGTAAAGTTAAGCCTGATACGGTGTTAAAAGGCGGAAATGTAGTAAATGTTTTTAGCGGAAAAATTGAAAAAGCTGATGTTGCAATACTAAATGGAAAAATCGTCGGCATTGGCGGATATGATGGTGAAAATAATATAGATGTTAGCGGAAAATATATTATTCCTGGACTTATTGACACGCACTTGCATATAGAATCTACAATGCTGACACCTGTTGAATTTTGTAAAGCAATTATTCCTTACGGTACTACAACAATAATCGCCGATCCGCATGAAATTGCAAATGTTTTGGGTATTAAAGGTGTAAAGTATATGATAAATCAAGTTCAAGGACTGCCTATAAATGCTCACTTTATGCTGCCGTCATGCGTTCCAGCTACATTTTTTGAAAGTGCAGGCGCAGTTATTGATGCCAAACTTACCAAAAAGCATATAGGCGATGATGATATCTTTGGACTTGGCGAATTTATGAATTTTGTAGGTGTTGTTTTAGGTGCAGATGAATGTATAGGAAAAATTGAAGCAGCACACCAAGCAGGCAAAATTATTGATGGACATGCGCCTAACTTAAAAGATAAAGAGTTAAACGCATATGTCGCAGCTGGAATAAAGACTGAACACGAATGCACAACTGTCGAAGATATGCTCAATAAAATTGATCGTGGAATGTATATTCAATTAAGACAAGGAAGCGCAACCAGAAATGTCGCTACGCTTGTAAAAGGAATAACTCCACAAAATATGAGAAGATGTATTTTTTGTACAGATGACAGACATATTGATTCTTTGCTGTATGAAGGACATCTCAATTACAATCTGAAAGTAGCTGTAGAAAACGGACTTGATCCTATAAGCGCTGTTACAATAGCAACTCTTAACGCTGCAGAATGCTATAACCTAAAGGGATATGGCGCAATAGCACCAGGATATGTAGCCGATATAGTTGTTATGAACGATCTAAAAGACTTTGTTGCAGACATGGTATTTTTCAAAGGCGAACTTGTCGCTCAAAAAGGCAAGCCATTGTTTGAAGCTCAACCGACTTTTGACAAAAATGTCTTAAATACTGTTAGAGTAAAAGATGTAAAGCCTCAGGACTTTGAAATGTACTCTAAATCAGATAAAGTCAATACTATCAAGCTTACTCCTGCCAATGTTGTTACCGAAAAAGATGTAAGAGTAATTAAAAGAAATGCTGATAATTCAGTGATCATTGAAGGCACAGACTTATTAAAACTTGCGGTTGTTGAGCGCCATAACAATACAGGTAATATTGGAAAAGCGCTTGTTCAAAATTATGGTTTAAAAAACGGAGCAATTGCGCAGACTGTTGCGCATGACTCTCACAATATAATAGTTTTGGGCGACAATAACGAGGATATGGCTATCGCCGTTAATGAACTTAAGAATTTAGGCGGCGGACTAATCATCGTGTCTAAGGGCAAAATTTTAGGCAGCCTAAAATTAGAAGTAGCAGGTCTTATGACGGCTGAGCCCATTGAAAAGGTTAACGAGCAATTCCAGAATATGATTAAAATAGCGCATTCTTTGGGCGTAAATCCTGAAGTAGAGCCTTTTATGACTCTATCATTCTTGGCATTGCCTGTAATACCTTTTGTAAAGCTGACAGACAAGGGCTTGTTTGATGTTGAAAAATTTGATTTTATTAGTTTAGAAGCCTAAAAAATAAAAAAATTGATAAAGTTAAAAATGCCTTTTTGTTAATTCAAAAAGGCATTTTTTGATATTGATAAATTATGAATTATAGCTTTTAAACTTGCAGATTAATATTATATTCATTTTATTGCTTTGTGATATAATTTGATGGTATGAACTTTAAGATTGCAAGAGCAGGACTTCATTTTTGGGAAGAGCCAGTAATTTCAGGGCAAAATGGAAGCGGAACAATATTTTTTAGCGGCTGTCAATTGCATTGTGCCTATTGCCAGAACTATGAGATTTCGCATAAGGCAAAAGGACTTTTTGTTAGCTCAGATCAACTGGTCAAACTTATGTTATATCTTCAACAACAGGGTGCACACAATATCAATCTTGTAACGCCGTCTCATTATATAACTAAGTTACCTCAAGTCTTAAAAGAAGCAAAACAAAGGGGACTAAAAATTCCCATTGTATATAACACCTCAAGCTATGAAAGCGTAGAGAATCTACAAGCATTGGAGGGACTTGTAGATATATATCTGCCGGATTTGAAATATAGCGATAATGCTTTGGGACAAAAATTTTCACGAGTGCCTGATTATTTTTATGTAGCTACTAAGGCAATAAAAGAAATGAGAAGGCAGCAGCCAAAAGACTGTATTCAAAATGAACTTATGAAAAATGGCGTGATAGTAAGGCACCTTGTTTTGCCAGGCTATGTTGAGAACAGCAAAAGAGTGCTGGACTTTTTGGCTGATTTTGATAAGACATTATTAGTAAGCTTAATGTCACAATATTTTCCCACTCCAAAAGTAAAAGATTATCCAGAATTAAATAGACGTATCACTCAATCAGAATATGATGAATTAATACATTATTTTTTCCGTATAGGTCTTGATAACGGTTTTTGTCAAGAACTTTCAAGCGCCATTGAAGATTATGTGCCTGATTTTGATTTAAACGAATTAAAGGAAATAATAGATAAACTTTAAAAAGACATTTTATTGTTTAAATTTTTTGTAAAACTCATAAAAAATATACCGACAAATTAATGTTTTGTCGGTATATTTTTAATGTTAGTTAGGTTTTTTCTTTTGTGCAATAAAGCTTAATTAAACTTAGGCAACCAATTACCATGGGCTTCTATAAGGTCGTCGCAAAGGTTACGAATATCGTCAATTGATAATTCAGAAGATGTATGCGGATCAAGCATTGCTGCCATGTAGATATAATCTTTTTTCAAAGTTCTAGCAGCTTCTATTGTCATCAACTGAACATTGATGTTAGTTCTATTGATTGCGGCGCATTGTTCAGGTAGATCGCCTACAAAGCACGGGTTAAGCTTATTTCTATCAACCATTACAGGAACTTCTACGCATGCATTAGAAGGAAGATTGGTTATAAGTCCAGTATTGAGTACATTTCCGTGCATTTTGTAAGGATTGTCTGTTACTACGGCCTTGATAATATTAGCAGCATATTCATGGCTCTTATGGTGTTCAATGTTTTTGTTATTGACAAGGTCGTGTTTTCTTGTTTCCCAATCTTTTATTTGATTTATACAACGTCTAGGATATTCGTCAAGCGGAATATTAAAACGGTCAATGAGTTCGGGATATTTTGATTTTATAAAATAAGGAAGATATTCTGAAGTATGTTCTGATGATTCGGTTATATAATATCCAAACTGCTTCATCATTTCTAGTCTTACTAGGTCATACTTTATATTGGGATGTTTTTCTACGCCTTCAAGTGCTCTTTTCTTGATTTCAGGATATAGGTCATTACCGTTAAGATCTTCAATTTTTAATAGCCATGCTTGATGGTTAATTCCAGCAATTTGCCATTTTACTTTTCCTTTGTATTCACTCATATCGAGATTGTCCAAAAGAACATCTGCGCAAACTTGTACGCTGTGGCAAAGTCCGACTGTTTGAATTTTGGTGTATCTTTGGATATAGCCGCTTAGTATTGCCATAGGATTGGTATAGTTTAGGAAAAGTACATTAGGACAAACTTCTTCCATTACATCAGTAAAATTTTTCATGACAGGTATAGTTCTTAATGCTCTAAAAATACCGCCTATTCCTAAAGTATCTGCAATAGTTTGTCTAAGTCCATATTTTTTTGGAATTTCAAAATCGGTAACCGTGCAAGGCTCATATCCACCAACTTGAATAGCGTTTATCGCAAAATCAGCATTTTTGAGTGAATCTTTTAAGTTAAGATATTTTGTTATTACAATATCTTTTCTGCCTGAGTTGCTCAAAATATTGTTGAGCATGCTGTAAGATTCATTCAAACGGTTTTCGTCAATATCATAGAGTGCAAGTTCAGCATCTTGTATTTCTGGGGTTAAAATGATATCGCCAAGAACGTTTTTTGAGAATACTGTGCTGCCTGCACCCAAAAAAGTTATTTTCACTTTTTAACATCCTCCATTTAATCTTTTGTATTTTAGAATCTTTTGTATTTCTAAAGAATCTTTTGTATGTCTAAATTATAATATTTTAGAATGAGCTTTAATAGTTGATTTGTTTCAAAAATTTGTCTTTTTGTTGCAAAAATTAATAAATAAATCGGATTTTATAATATAATTTTTATAAAATGTTGTCTAGGTGTCTTTACATGTGTTAATATGGATTGAGATGGGAGTGTTTTTATGGATTTAGAATTTGCAAGTTATACCAACAAGTCAATGTCTAATAATGAGATATATGTTGTTGAAACAGGGTATGAACGATGTCAGCCAAGACATTCTTTTGGTCCATATAAGCGTGGTTATTTTTTGATACATTTTGTCATGCAAGGCAAAGGTAAATATTATTTGCATGGAAAAGAATATGTGGTCGAAAAAGACTGTGGATTTATAATATTCCCTGATGACATCACAACATATACAGCAGACAAAGACAATCCTTGGTATTATTATTGGGTGGGTTTTAACGGAAGAAAAGCATCAGAAATAGTTTTAAGTTGCGGTTTAACAAAAGATAATCCAGTTTTCAAATATGATAAGGACGAATTTTTAAAAGAGCAAATTAAGCTTTTGTTTCATCAATCAAAAAAGATGAACTTTAATAATCTAACAATGATTGGATATCTTTACTTGTTTTTATCATCTTTATACAGACAGCATGAATTGCTTAGCAAGGATAGAACGCAAGATTATATTGATAGGGCGTGCATGTATATACAAAATAATTTTCAAGATGATATTACAGTAGATATGATTGCAAAATATCTTTTTATTAACAGGACTTATCTTTTTAGAATTTTCAAAGCTCGTCTTAATATGTCTCCAAGCGAATATCTTCAAGATTATAGACTAAAACAAGCTTGCTATATGCTCGCAAGAAGCTCGCACAGCATTACAGACATAGCGTTTTACTGCGGTTTTAACAGCGTATCGCTCTTTTGCAAGGCATTCAAAAAGAAATATAAGATATCTGCGATGAATTATAGAAAGAATGCTTTAATATATGAAGAAGTATAATTTTAAAAAGCTGATGCAAGTAAAATTACTTGCAAATATAAAATGCAAGTAAAATCACTTGCATTAATTTTTTTGTGTGTTATAATATGCTTGTTGAAGGGAAAAGATATGAAAAAGAAATACGCCGCATTTGTTTTGGATATAAAAAACTCCAAAGGTATGGAAGAAGACATTCGTGCAGAATGTCAAAAAAAACTGCTAAAGATTACAGAATTTATTAACAATATTTTTTCGTCTAACTTAGAAGAAAAAATTGTCTTTGCAAGCGGAGATTCTGTGCAAGGGTTGTTTGATAATGTAAAAAATGCTGTAGGGTGCTATTATCTTGCTAAGTTTTTGTTATATCCATTTCAACTTAGATGCGGAATAGGTTTTGGAGAAATCAATGAGTATATAAAACATATAAAAAATACGGACAAGCATCTTGATTCAAATTTTGTTGACGGCAGTTCTTATCATTTAGCGATAAACGCACTTAACACCGCTAAAGAAAGAAATTATAATATTCTTATTTTTTCGGACAGCCCTCAAGATGATATTGTAATTAATCAGGTTTTTAAAACATCAATGACTTTAGAAGAATTGCAAACTTCATACCAAAAAGATATTTTCGATATATTTAATTTGCTTTTTCCAATAACATATGGCAGCAAGCAGATTAATTCATTTTATTATGATTTTGTTATTAAAATATTAAAGGGGAATTTAATAAAATACAAAATCATTCAAGAGAAGTTCTATTATGATGATTTGTATCTTAGAATATCTCAATACCTTACAAAAAACCGTCTATATGATGAAAAGGTTTTGCAAGATCAGAGAATTTTTTATGAGTCGGTTATTCCTGCATCGCTTAATGACTATGTAGCTTCTCTTTTGGGCGTTACTAGACAAAATATAGAACAAAAGGTTGAAAAGGGCAATTTTAATGAAATAAGAAAACTTGATGTTTTGGCGGTTATGTTATCAGAAAAAAACTACTAGGAGTAATTACAATGAATTCTTTTATACTCTTACTAACAAGTCATTTTTTAGCTGATTTTACATTTCAGCCATACAAGCTGTCTGAAAAGAAAAAAAACAGCATCAGATTTTTGTTGCTTCATGCTTTGATTTACTCTTTATTAACATTTTTAGTATGCTTGTTATTTGGCAGTACTTTTCAGATTGTATTTTTTGGAATAATAATATCTGTTTCTCATATTTTATTGGATTTTATTAAGATTAAGTTAGATAAAAAATTCAATAATGTAACCTATACTTTTTATAGTTTTCTTATTGACCAGCTTATGCATATAAGCATACTTTTTGTCATATCGCTATTTCTAAAAGACTTTAACTTCATCGGTAATTTTTTGATAACAAAACCTTATAACTTTTTGGGACTTGAATTTGTATGGAATATTAATCTAAATAAAATTTTTAGAATAATACTAGCGATCGTCATTGTAGGCTTGCCTTCTTCAGTATTTATTAAGCATTTCTTTAATTTTGTATTTAGAACAAATCATACACAAGAAACTAACATAGCAGAAAATGTATGCAAAGAGGATGAGAATAACAAGGCAGGCTCTATAATAGGAGTTTTAGAACGACTCTTGGTATTGGTTTTGGGACTTATGGGATTGTATACATCAATAGCACTAGTCCTAACAGCAAAATCAATTGCAAGATTCAAATTACTTGAGGATAAAAGTTTTGCTGAAAAATATTTGGTAGGTACTTTGCTTAGTATGCTGATAGCAGTCTTGTGCATATTATTTTGCCTTGATTTTTAAATAATCAAAAAAATATATCTTGTTTTTGATGTTATTCTTTAAAATACTGCAAAAAACATAATTTTTGTATATTAATACATCTATTATAATAAAATTTACTTATTATTAAAAAAATGTTATAATAATAAAAAACTTCTTTACTTTAAATTGTTAATTTAAATTTTATTTATCATCGATAATTTTCAATAAATACGCAAATCAAAAAAATCAAAAAAAATTATAAGGAAAAGGAAGGTGTTAATGAGCAGAAATTATTCAGAGATCACTGAAGAAATTTTAAAATTATCTGAATTATGCTTCAAAGATAACAGCATAAACCCTGATCTATATGTAGAACACAAAGTATATAGAGGGTTACGAGATCTTAACGGCAAGGGCGTTTTGACTGGACTTACCCAAATATCTGAAATAGAAGCTTTTAAGACGGTCAATGGTGAAAAAATTCCTTGCGATGGAAAACTGTATTACCGCGGTTACGATGTGGAAGATCTGGTAAAAGGCTTTATTCAGGATGGAAGATTTGGCTTTGAGGAGATTTCTTATCTTTTGCTGTTTGGACAACTTCCTGATAAGAATTCTTTGGAGCAGTTCAAAGATCTTTTGGCAAGCTACCGTTCTCTTCCTAATTCGTTTGTGCGCGATGTAATAATGAAAGCACCTAGTGATGATGTTATGGTGTCGCTTGCAAGAAGCGTGCTTACGCTTTATTCTTATGACAAAAACCCTAATGACATATCTATACCTAATGTGTTAAGACAATGTATTCAGCTTATTGCAACTTTTCCACTTCTTGCTGTTTATAGCTATCAGGCTTATGATTATTATTTGACTGACAATACCAGCTTCTTTATACATGAGCCAATAAAAGCCCTTTCTACCGCCGAAAATATTTTGCATATGTTAAGATTAGACAGCAAATACACCAAATTGGAAGCGCAAATTCTAGATCTTGCGCTAGTGCTGCATGCAGAACACGGTGGCGGCAATAACTCTACATTTACAACCCATGTAGTTACTTCTTCAGGCACAGATACATATTCGGCTATCGCTGCGGCTTTGGGCTCGCTAAAAGGTCCCAAGCATGGCGGTGCTAATGTCAAAGTCAGCGAAATGTTTGAAGACATAAAAAACAATGTAAAAGACTGGAACGATAAAGACGAAATTGAAGCGTATCTGTTGAAGATTTTGCATAAAGAAGCCTTTGATAGAACAGGTCTGATTTATGGAATAGGGCATGCGATATATTCTTTGTCCGATCCGAGAGCGACCTTGTTAAGATCGTTTGTAGAAAAACTGTCCAAAGAAAAAGGCTTGGAAAAAGAATTTAATCTATATTCAGCTATAGAGGAAATCGCGCCCAGAATAATAGCCAACGAAAGAAAGATGTATAAGGGAGTAAGCGCTAATATAGATTTTTACAGCGGGTTTGTTTATGATATGCTTGGACTTCCTACAAAACTTTATACACCCATTTTTGCAATCGCTAGAATAGTCGGCTGGAGTGCGCATCGATTGGAAGAATTGATTAATGCCGGCAAGATTATACGACCGTCATATATGAGTGTTCAGCCGCAAAGAGATTATGTACCTATCGATCAAAGATAAATCATCAAGACTAAGAGATTTAGAAAAGGTTCTTTATTAAGAACCTTTTATTTTTTGATCATTTTAATAACCTAAATTTTGTGTCATATGATTAATGTTTTAATAACTCTATCTTTAGTTTGTGCTATAATACTTATATTAAAGGGAAAAAGAGGGAAATATATAATGAATATCAAAACTATTGATTTGTATGAATATTTTGGAATGCCAAAAAAACAGGGCGTAAAAGGTTTTTTGAAATGTCTTATAAAAGACAAATCAGAAGTTTATGACCAAAAATATATTTATCCTGCAATGCTTGTTTTGCCAGGCGGCGGATATGCTTTTTGTTCGCCTAGAGAAGCTGACCCTATAGCTATAAGATATTGCATGTATGGTTTCCAAACTTTTATCTTGGATTATACACAAGGCTCAGTTCAAAATTATCCGACACAATTTTTAGAAGCAGCAATGGCGATGATTTACATCCGTGAAAATGCAGATTTGTATAGTATAGGTACAAATATGGTTTGCGCAGTTGGATTTTCAGCAGGCGGACATCTTTGCGGCTGTCTTGCTACATTATTTGATGATCCTGTTGCACAAAAGATATTTCAAAAACGTGCAGAACTCATAAGACCCGATGCTGTTATATTAAGTTATCCTGTAATCACATCAGGAGAAAAAGCGCATAAAGGTTCTTTTGATCTTCTTTGCGGAAATGATAAAAATTTGAGAGAGTATTTATCTTTAGAGAAAAGAGTTACTAAAAATTCTTCTCCTGCATTTTTATGGCATACTTATGAAGATCGTTTTGTTCCTTACTATAACAGTTTAGTTTATGCTTTGGCGTGTGAAAAAAATAATGTTCCATTTGAGCTTCATATTTTTGAAAAGGGCAGACACGGGCTTGCTACTGTAGAACGAGATACTAACGCTGAAGATGTTTTGAAAGCTACAAGTACTTCAGCTTATAAATGGCTGGAACTTAGCGTTGAATGGCTAAAAGATAGAAATATCAAGCTTACCACTAAGAATTAAAATTTTTTGTAACAAAAAGCATCCTGTATTAATACAAATGGTTAGAAGTATTATTATCGGGGTGTTAATATGGAAAACAACGAACGCCGCAAAAGATTCAAACTTGACTTACCTTATCCAGAAGTCGAACCTGTTTGTGATCCAAAAACAGTTATGCTCATAAAAGAAGATTATGCTGGCTGCCAAAGCGAACTAACAGCAATAAATGTATACATATATCAGCGTATTCTTATGAATGATGTTTTGGATGAATTAGCAGGGGTATTGCTTGGGATAGCGATAGTGGAAATGGAGCATTTGGAATTGCTGGGTATGGCAATAAAGAATTTGGGCGGAGATCCTGAATATGAAGTAGGATGCCGGATGTGGACAGCAGATTATGTCATATATACAAAAAATCCAAAAGAAATGCTGCTGGCTAATATAGAAGGCGAAAAAACAGCAATTAGAAATTATCGCCGTCATATAAGGATGATTGATAACCGTCAAGTTCAAAAACTGCTAGAACGCATAATCCTAGATGAAGAATTACATATAGATATTTTTTCTAGTTTATTAAACCGCCTAAATGACGATATGTTAAGATAAAAAAAGCCTTCAAAATTTTTGAAGGCTTTTTTTTATAATTATATTCTAATAAATGTTATTTTGCATTTCCGTTTTGATTTATATTTTCATAAACCAGTCTGATTTTTATTCCATCAGGATAATCTCCAAAAGATTTTCCAAACAATGTAACTCCGCCTTTATTTGCGGCTTTGGCTGGTACTGATATTCTAAAAGTTATGTTTGAATTATGATATATTCCCAAATCTTCAATAGTTGTACTTCCTATGGGCAATCCGTCAATAAATGTTCCCTCTTGGTTTATGATAAGCATTTTGTATCTTCCATACTGTCCCAGATTTTTAAACCACCAGCTGGGAGAAACCAATCCCGGACGGTCATTAAATTCGCCAGGAGAAGTCCAGTATCCAAGTTCTATGCCGTTAACGCTAAAATATATATCGGACGGATATTGAGAAGAAAATCCAGGTGCTTCACTTGCGATTTCAAAAGTCAATTGCAATTCAATTGCTTTTTGGTTGGGCTTTAGCGCATTAGGGATTTTGTATTCTACAAATCCTTCTGTAAACCAAAGAAGCCCTGCATTAAATCTTTCAGGATAAGAAAAATACCTAGGATCGTCAAGTTCGCCTATAATAGAATCTTTGGTAACAATTCCGCATGTAGGCGTGATCTGATAATCAGAATATTGACCAACATCCACTTCAAAATCATATGCATTGGTCTGAGCTTCATTGCCCGTTATATCAATAATTATTTTATCAACAGCCAAGGAGCATAGTTTTTGAGAACCACGTACCCCTGAAGATGTAGTTACAGTAATAATGCCGGCATCTGATAGCTTTTTGATGTGAGCAGTAATAGCACCATTTGTTAACCCTAATATCTTAGCCAGATTATCGAGATTCATTGTTTTATTTTTTAAAAGCTGATTTACTATTTCAATTCTTACGTCTGAACTTAAAGCACTGCATATAGGTAAACAATCATAAATATTTTTAATGTTTTTCATTATGTCTTTCCTAAACTTTATTTTATTAATAAGTATAATAAATTAAAATGGTAATTGCAAGCTAAATCACCTATATTATTTTAATTTTATGTGAAATTAAATTATATATTACAAGATTATATTTTATATATTGACTTAGTAATTTTATAATGATAAAATAAAGTCAATAATTCAATTTTTTATTTAATATTTTAATTTAAATTAAAATAATAGATTGGAGGGAGAAATGAGCAAATACAGCATTGGAGTTGATTTTGGAACGCTTAGCGGAAGAGCTGTTTTGGTTGATTTAAACTCAGGCGAAGAAGTCGCAGTTTCTGTTTTTGAATATCCTCACAAAGTAATGGATGAATACTTGCCAGACGGCAAAACTAAGTTAGGCGTTGACTGGGCTTTACAGCATCCGCAGGATTATTTGGATGTGTTATCAAACACAATTCCTGATGTTTTAAAAACAGCGAAGGTTTGTGCTGATGATGTAGTAGGTATAGGAATTGATTTTACAGCTTGTACTATTTTGCCCACAGATAGATCTGGTAAGCCTTTGTGTTTTTATGACGAACTTAAAAACGAGCCGCACGCTTATGTGAAACTTTGGAAACATCATGCTGCACAAGAGCAGGCCAACCAGCTTAATAAAATCGCAAAAGAACGCGGAGAAAAGTTTTTGGATTATTATGGCGGAAAAATAAGCAGCGAATGGCTTGTTCCTAAGGTTATGCAAATAGCACAAGAAACGCCTCATATATACAAAAAAGCTGACAGAATTATGGAAGCTACTGACTGGATAATAATGATGCTTACAGGAAAAGAAATGCGAAACAGCTGTACTGCCGGATATAAGGCATTGTGGCATAAGCATAACGGGTATCCGAGCAAAGAGTTTTATAAAGCACTCAATCCATTATTGGAAGATCTCGTAGATACAAAATTATCAAGAGATATTTATCCCATAGGCACAAAAGCAGGCGAAATTAATGATTTTGGAGCTAAACTTACAGGACTAAGAAAAGGAACTGCTGTGGCTGTCGGCAATGTGGATGCGCATGTGGCTGTTCCGGCAGCTGGTATAACAGAAGCAGGCAAAATGCTTATGATTATGGGAACATCAACATGTCACATATTGTTGGGAGAAGAAGAACATATAGTCCCTGGTATGTGCGGAGTGGTAGAAGACGGAGTTTTGCCTGGATTTATGGGCTATGAAGCAGGACAATCATGTGTAGGCGATCATTTTGACTGGTTTGTAAAAAATTGCGTTTCTTACTCTTATTATGAACAGGCAAAGCAGCAAAATCTTAACATACATGACTTTTTGACTAAAAAAGCTCAAAAGCTAAAGGTTGGTGAAAGCGGATTATTGGCGCTTGACTGGTGGAACGGAAACCGTTCTGTTCTGGTTGATGCGGATTTGACTGGATTGCTTTTAGGTGCAACGCTTTTGACCAAACCGGAAGAAATATATAGAGCATTAATAGAAGCTACCGCTTACGGAACAAGACTGATTATTGAGACATTTAGAGAAAACGGCGTTCCTATTAACGAACTCTATGCCGCAGGCGGAATAGTATCAAAAAATCCTATGATGATGCAGATTTATTCTGATGTTACCAATATGGAAATTAAGATAAGCGGGTCACCGCAAGCTCCTGCATTAGGAAGCGCTATTTTTGGCGCAGTTGCAGCAGGTTCTGCACGCGGCGGATTTGATAATATTTCGGATGCGGTCAAAGTTATGGCTAAGGTCAGAAAAGACCTTGTGTATAGGCCTATTCCTCAAAATGTAGAAGTTTATAACAAATTATTCGCCGAATACAAGACCTTGCATGATTATTTTGGACGCGGCGAAAACGATGTTATGAAAAGATTAAAAGCAATTAAGGAAGCATCAAAATGTTAGAAAATCTTAAAAAAGAAGTTTGGGAACAAAATCTTAATCTTGTCAAATATAATCTTGTTATTTTCACTTGGGGAAATGTTTCTGCTATTGATAGACAGTCAGGTGTTATCGCAATAAAACCTAGCGGCGTAGAATATGACCGTCTTAAAGTGGAAGATATCGTTTTGGTCGATTTAAACGGTAAGGTTGTTGAAGGCGCTCTCAATCCTTCTTCGGACACACCTACTCATATTGAATTATACAAAAACTTCCCAAGTATAGGCGGAGTTGTGCACACTCATTCAACATATGCGACTGCATGGGCTCAAGCCGGCAGACCGATAAAGTGCTACGGAACAACGCATGCAGATTATTTTTATGGCGATGTTCCGTGTACACGAGCATTGACTGAAGAAGAAATCAAGACCGATTACGAAAAAAACACAGGCAAAGTAATAGTCCAGACATTTAAAAACATTGACCCCTTAAGCACCCCTGCAGTCATTGTAAAATCTCATGGACCTTTTACTTTTGGAAAAACCGCAAAAGACGCGGTTTTTAATGCCGCTGTTTTGGAAGAGGTAGCCAAAATGGCATTTTTGAGTGAAAACATTCAGCCGTCGATAACACCTGCGGATAGTTTTTTGATAGAAAAGCACTATTTGAGAAAGCATGGTAAAAACGCTTATTACGGACAGACAAAAAAATAAATCAAAAATCGTCAATAAGGAGAATGATTGATATGAAGAATAAAGTTGTTTATTTTGTGGTAGGAAGCCAGCATTTGTATGGCGAAGAGGTTTTAAAACAAGTTGCAGAGCATGGTCGTGAAATCGCGATGTTTTTTAATTCTCAAAAAGATAATCCTGTCACTATAAAATATTATGATACCGTCAAAACTCCGGAAGAAATAACCGCAATGGCACGCTCAGTAAATTCGGATCCTGAATGCATAGGCATAATAACATGGATGCATACCTTTAGTCCCGCTAAGATGTGGATAAATGGACTTAAGATTTTGAATAAGCCTATGCTTCATATTAATACACAATTTAATGAATGTATTCCTTATGATACTATCGATATGGATTTTATGAATCTCAATCAATCCGCACATGGAGACAGAGAGTTTGGACATATAGTTTCAAGATTGAGAATAAGACGAAAAGTTGTGGCAGGTTATTATAAAGACGAAGAAGTATGCAAAAAAATCTTTACATGGTGTAGAGCCGCCGCCGCTGCCGATAAAAGCAATACTTTAAAAGTGGCAAGACTAGGTGATAATATGCGTGAAGTCGCAGTTACAGAGGGCGACAAGGTTGAAGCGCAGACTAGATTTGGCTGGTCTGTAAACGGCTATGGCATTGGCGATTTTTTGAATTATGTCAATAAAGTAAGTCCAAAAGAGACTGACAGAGTGATTGAAAATTATAAAGAGCAATATATTTTGGAAAAAGATGTTGATATCGATGCTGTAAAAGTTCAGGCTAAATATGAAATAGCATTAAAACGCTTTTTAAATGAAGGCGGTTTTAGTGCATTTACTACCACTTTTGAAAATCTGCACGGACTTGAACAGCTTCCCGGACTTGCATGCCAGACGCTAATGAAAGAAGGATATGGATTTGGCGCAGAGGGTGATTGGAAAACTTCGGCTATGACGCATTTGTTAAAATATATGGCTCAAGGGTTAGACGGTGGAACATCTTTTATGGAAGATTATACATATCATCTAGAAAAAGGAAAAGAAGCTATTTTGGGTGCACATATGCTTGAGGTTTGTCCTAGTATCGCAGACAGCAAGCCTTCGCTGGAAGTTCATCCTTTGTCAATAGGCGGAAAAGAGCCTCCTGCAAGACTTGTTTTTGAGGGCAAAACAGGAAATGCGCTTTTGGTAACCTTGATAGACTTAGGTGACCGCTTTAGAATGATTGTAAATCAGGCAGAAATAATAAAGCCTGCATCTATGCCTAAGCTGCCCGTTGCAAGAGTATTATGGAGACCTATGCCTGATCTTAAGACTAGCGCTGCTGCATGGATTATGGCAGGCGGAGCGCATCACAGCGTTTTAACTACACAGCTGGATTTAGAGCATATAAGAGATTTTGCAAGAATTATGAATGTTGAATTGGTAGTAATCGATAAAAATACTGATTTGGATAAGCTGGAAAACGATTTGTTGATATCTGATTTTGTTTGGAAGAACAAAAGCATTTATTAAGCGGTTATCGGTAGGTGTATGCAAAGAGTTGATTTAAGTAAGGTTAAGATAACTGAAGGCTTTTTTAAAGACCGCCAGAAAATAAATATCGAAAGTATAAAAAGCATTCATAAACGCTTTTTAGAAACTGGCAGATTTGAGGCATTGAAGCAAATATGGAAAGAGGGGCAGCCCAACAAGCCGCATATCTTTTTTGATTCTGATGTGGCAAAATGGATAGAAAGTGTTGCTTATGTTTTGATTGACCATAGAGATTCAGAATTAGAAAAGCTGTGCGATGGTTATATTGACGAAATACAAGCTCATCAGCAAAGCGATGGATATTTTAACAGCTATTTTTCTCATATAGAGCCTGACAAAAAATGGAAGTTAAGAACAGAACATGAATTGTATTGTGCTGGACATCTTATCGAGGCTGCAGTTGTGTATTATCAGGCAACAGGCAAAGATAAATTCTTGAATATTGTCAAAAAACTTGCCGACCATATAGAAAAAGTGTTCAAAATAGAACACACCGCGGCTTTTGTTACGCCAGGACATGAAGAAATAGAATTAGCTCTTTATAAGCTGTATAAAACAACTGATGAAAAAAGATATCTTGATCTTGCCAAGTTCTTTATAGACCAAAGAGGACAAAAACAGGAAGAGGTTTATCAAACGGTAGACAATCGTTATGACCAATCTTATATTCCTGTAAGGCAGCAAAAAACAGCCGAAGGTCATAGTGTAAGAGCATTATATTTGTACTCTGCAATGGCAGACATTGCAAAAGAATGCAACGATCAAGAGCTTTTGAATGCATGCAAGGCTATATACGAAAACATCACAACTAAGCGTATGTATATTACTGGCGGCGTTGGCTCATCGCATTACGGAGAGGCTTTTACTTATGATTATGACCTACCCAATATAAGTGCTTATGCAGAAACGTGCGCTGCTATCGCATTGATAATGTTTTGTGACCGCATGAATAATATTGAGGCTGATTCAAAATATGCTGATACCATAGAAAGAGCATTATATAACAATGTCTTAGCGGGAGTGTCTTTAGACGGAAAATCATTTTTTTATGAAAATCCTTTGGAAGCTGATGTCCAAAAATTTGATTTTAATCAGACTTGCAAGGTAAAGCAGCATATGCCTATTTTGAGACGCCAAGAAGTTTTTGATTGTTCGTGCTGTCCGCCAAACTTGACCAGAACTATTGCATCTATCGGCGGTTTGATTTTCAAATATGATGAAGAGAGTATCTTTATCAATCAATATATAAGCTCAACTGCCGATATCAACGGTGTTTTTGTGGATATAAAATCCCAAATGCCATGGGAAGGCAAGATTAATATTAACATCAAGCCTAAAAAACCAATTAAGGTGTGTTTGCGTATTCCGTATTGGACAACAGGATATAAGGTTTTTGTTAACAAAAAATCATACAAAGGTGCTGTTAAGAATGGGTATTTAGAAATAGGTTTGTCAGATGAAACTAATATAAAAATTGATTTTGAAATGTCTGTAAGATTGGTGTATGCGCATAATAAGGTCAGAGCTGACAGCGGAAGAGCCGCAGTAACCAGAGGACCGATTGTATATGCCGCAGAAGGAATAGACAATCCAAATATTGATTTAAATGATGTTAAACTTGATCTATCAAGAAAACCTAAACTAGAAGAAGGAAGTATAGCTAAATATAATATTATATTGCCCGCTTACAAGAGAGCGCAAACAGAGCTGTATTCATATCAAAAACCAAAATATCAAAAAATAGATTTAAAATTGCTGCCATATTTTATGTGGGCAAATAGAGAAAAAAGCGATATGCAGGTGTGGTTTTTATACTAAAAAATAAAAAAGAGTATGTTACAATACATACTCTTTTTTGATTATTATGTATAATGGTTTTAATAAAAATTTTTTAGGTGAAGAGATGAAAAAGTTATCTGAAATGACCAATGAAGAATTATGGCAGTTGTTTCCAATAATTTTAAAAGAATATAACGAAGAATATAAAAACTGGTATAGTGAAGAAAAGCAAAATATAATATATGCGGTAGGAATTGATAATATAGTGCGAATAAATCATATAGGCAGCACTTCGGTTGATGGTCTTATCGCCAAGCCGACCATAGATATTTTGCTTGAAATAAAAGTTGATACCGATTTGGAACAGCTGAAAGCATCACTAATTAATACAGGATACATCTTTTCGTTTCAGCCAGACAGACCTAAGCCTAGCATGATGTTTTTAAAAGGCTATTCAGAACAAGGTTTTTTGAAAAAAGTTTTTCATTTGCATATAAGATATCCAGGCGATTGCGATGAATTGTATTTTAGAGATTATCTAAAAGAATTTGATGATGTAGCAAGACAATATGAAAAGCTCAAATTAGAATTGGCAAAAAAATATAAACATAACCGTGATGCATACACACATGCCAAAACCGAATTTATAAAAAAATACACGCAAGCAGCCAAAGACCGCTACAAGGACAGATATAAAATCGATTGATTTTTAGAAAGATAATTAATAAATATTAATCGCAAAAAATAAATAATTTTGTCTAAAAGTTTTTAATCAAAAATAAAAACAGTTTTTTGCTTGCCTTGGATACAAATTTGCTATATTTAATATTTTTGTTTATAATAATTTTATCAATCAATATGGAGTTATTATTATGAAGATTATTGTTGACGCTTTTGGTGGCGATAACGCACCCGTTGAAATCATCAAGGGCGCAGTTGAAGCCTTAAATCAAAGCAATGAAATAAAGATTGTTTTATCTGGGAAAAATGATGTTATTTCTAAAGAACTTGAAAAATACACTTTTGACAACAGCCGTATAGAGGTTTTGGATGCAGCCGAAGTTATAGGAAATAACGAGCATCCTACATTGGCTATCAGAGAGAAAAAAGAATCTTCTCTTGTAAAAGGGCTTTACCGTCTGAAAGAAGATGATGAAGTTGCAGCTATGGTATCGGCAGGAAGCACCGGAGCGTTTTTGACAGGAGCTATGCTTATCGTAGGACGTCTTGACGGAATAGACAGACCTGCATTAGCGCCCGTTCTGCCTACATTGACTTACGGTCATACCATGCTTATAGACAGCGGAGCCAATATGGATTGCAAGCCTGAATATCTTGTTCAGTTCGCGATAATGGGCTCATCATATATGCAGTCAATTTATGGAATACAATCTCCCAAGGTCGGACTTTTGTCAGTAGGCACCGAAGACGAAAAAGGCAATGCTCAATCAAAAGCCGCATTTGAACTTTTAAAAAATGCGCCTGTTAATTTTGTGGGCAATATGGAAGCTAGAGACGCAGTTTCAGGCGATTATGATGTTATAGTCGCAGACGGATTTGTGGGCAATGTAATGCTTAAGTCTTTGGAAGGCGCAATGAATCTTATGCTGACCGGCTTGAAGCAATCTATCATGGAAAGAACATTGTCCAAAATCGGAGCTGCATTAATGAAGCCTTCATTTAAAAAACTAAAAGACAGATTGGATTATACCAAGATGGGCGGGGCTCCTTTTTTAGGCTGCAAAAAGATTGTCGTAAAAACTCACGGCTCTTCTAAAGCTCAAACAATAGCAGCCGCTATTTTGCAGGCGCAATCAATGGCAAAGCAAGACCTGATAGAAAAAATCAAATCAGGGCTTTCCAAACTGGCACAATAGTATGGATATATCAAAAATACAAAGTCTTATTGGATATGAGTTTAATGATAAAGAGATATTAATTACCGCCTTTACGCATTCGTCATATTCCAATGAAAGAAAAGTGCCAAGCAACGAAATGTTGGAGTTTTTGGGCGACAGCGTTTTGAGCCTTGTCGTCGCAGAGTTTTTATATCAAAACGCCAAAGAAGGCTGGAAAGAAAAGCATCTATCAGAAAAGCGAGCATCAATTGTGAACAAAACACCGCTAGCAAAAGCTGTGGATGAGCTAAACATCATAGATTTTTTGCGTTGCGGAGTGGGCGAAACACGCTCTAATCCTGTAAAGTCCGAAGCCACAAAATGCGATCTTTTTGAAGCGGTTACCGGCGCAATATTTTTGGACGGCGGACTTGAAGAAGCGAGAGATTTTATTTTTAGGTCTTTAGGCGCCAATATGGCGCAGGCTCTAAAAAACAAAACGGATAACTATGTCGGACTTTTGCTAGAACATACTTTACAGCAAAAAAAAGATATTTTCAAATATTCAGAAATAGTCGAAAATAATAAAAACCTATTTTTGGTTGAAGTCGTAATTAACCAAAAAGTTTTGGCAAGAGCAAAAGCCAAAAGCAAGAATGAAGCTGAAAAACTTTCTGCTAAGATTGCTTGTGAGAAATTGGGCTTGATATAACTGCCAGATAAGATCGGTCTGTTAGGATTTTTATGACAAAATCAGACTAACTGCGTTATTAATACGGTATTATTACGCTGTTTGTTGATTTTTATTACTTTTCAAACAGGCTTATATATGCTAAAATAACTAAAGTAAATTTAAGGGTATAGTGCTTTGTATTTTAAAAAATTAGAAGTATACGGATTCAAATCCTTTGCAGATAAACTGACTATTGAATTTGGGGAAGGTGTAACGGCCATTGTTGGTCCTAACGGATGCGGGAAAAGCAACGTTGCCGACAGTATCAGATGGGCGTTAGGTGAACAATCTCCAAAAAGTTTGCGTGGTTCCAATATGCAGGACGTTATTTTCAATGGAACTGCGAACAGAAAATCTTTGTCCTATTGCGAAGTTTTATTATACTTTGATAACAAAGATAGAATTTTTGATACAGATTTTGAAGAAGTTGTAATTTCAAGAAAATTATATAGAAACGGTGAAAGCGAATACGCCATTAACAAAACTCCTTGCCGTCTAAAAGATATTACGGCTATTTTGCATAATTCCGGTCTAGGGAAAGACAGCTATTCGATAATCGGACAGGGAAGAATAGACGAAATTTTGAGCGCCAAGCCCGAAGACAGGCGAGGCATTTTTGAAGACGCAGCAGGCATTACCAAGTACAAACAAGTTAAAATAGAAAATGAAAGAAAGCTTGCAAGAGTAGAAGAAAAGCTGACTACTCATGTTGCTGTTTTGAATGAGCTTGAAAAAAGTTTGGAGCCGTTAAAAGCTCAAGCTGAAAAAGCAGAAAAATATCTTGAATTAAAAAAGCGTCAACGTATTCTTGATATAAACAATTATATAGTTTTATATGAGACAGCAGAAGCCAAAAAGAAAGTCGCTGCAGAGGCTTTAGATGCTGTTAATCAAGAAATTGAAAAATATCAACAGTTATATGATAAGGCTTATTTAGATTATATGGAAGCTATGGATAATTCATCCAAGCTTGACAGCCAGATAAAAGCATTGAATGATGAAAGACTTGCCTTGTCATTAAAGTTAGAAAGAGCAGAAAGCGGACAAAAGCTGATAAGAGAAAAAATAACTTATTTAAAAGAGCAAAACGACAGATTGTCAATGCAGCTTTTGAAAGACGAATCAGAAAGAGAAGAATGCAAAAAAGCGCTTGACGAAAATATCGACAAGTCTTCAAAACTAAAAGACGATATCAATGATTTAAGAAATACAATCGAAGAATTAAACAATCAATATATAGAGATTTCAGGCGTTATCAGCGAGATAGAAGCTCAAGCCCAAAAAGCACATCAAGAAGAGCTTTTGTCTTTAAACAAAATAACAGACATCAAGTCTGAATTGTCTTCTTTGCAAACCAAGAAAATAAGTTTAGAAGAAAAAATCCGCGAAAACACCCAAAAGACAGAATCTTTAAAAAGCCGCTTAACTGAAGATGAAATACGAGCAATCAAGCTTCAAAAAAATGTTGAAAGACTTGAACTTGAGAGAAGCAAATTAAGATCTGAACTAGAAGTTTTATCCAACGATTATAATACCAATCTAAAAGCGTCCAAAGAGCTTGCAGCAAAATGCGACAGGCTTAGCGCAGAATTTCATAGACAAAAAACGCAACAAAAATTGCTTAGCGAAATCGCATCAGATATGCGCAATTATAACTTTAGCGTTAAGTCGTTGTTTAATGCAGCTAAAACTGACGCTGTTTTGGCGCGTCATATAGAAAATGTTGTAGCAAGAGTCATTAAGGTTAAGCCGCATCTAGAAACAGCAATTGATATGGCTTTGGGTGCTACAGCGCAGAACATAATCACGCCTGACGAAGAAGGCGCAAAATATGCCGTTAATTATCTAAAACAGCATAAGCTGGGACGCGCTACATTCTTGCCCGTTTCTGCTGTTAAGGCCCGTTATCTGGAAAAGGATTTGCTTGATAAAATCAAGAAATTTGACGGCTGCTATGGAGTGGCTGCCGATCTTATATCTTTTGAAAGCAGATATGACGGAATAATCCGCATGCTTTTGGGACGTACAGTTATTGCTAAAGACCTTGATGTCGCTGTCAATATAGCAAAAGCAACCAATTATTCTTTCAAAATCGTTACCCTAGACGGAGATATTATTGCTTACGGCGGAAGTATTACAGGCGGAAGCAAGAAAAATGATGTTTCCAACCTGTTAAGTTATGAAAATCAGCTGGAACAAGCATCTAAGAATTTGAAAGATATAGAAGAACAGTTATCTGCTGCTTTGAAAGAAAAATCACAAGTCGAAGAAGAAGTTGAAAAGCTTAATCAGCAGTTAAAGAAATGCCAAAATGACTTGCACGTAAGAGAAGTTGAGCTTGCATCTGAAAAAGAGCAGTATAAAAAAGCAGCAGGAAATATAGAAAGCTATAACAGAGAAATATTATTCTATACTTCAGAAGTTGAAAAAGCTAAGGACTATATAGAAAATATTGAGCAACAGATTGCAACTCTTAGCAGTCAGGAAAACACAATAAGTTCGCAGCAAAAATCTGAAGATAATGTCAACAGTCAGAAGCAAAAACAGTTTGAAGAGCTGAAAAAACAGCGTGAAGAGCTGCTTGCTCAAATAACCAATTCTAAAGTTGATTTGGCTTCATATAATACTCAAAAAAATGCATGCGACAGCGAAATTAACAGACTGACTGCAAGAATACAGTATCTGGACGAAGCAATTTCGGAAAGCAAAAAGAATATAAAATCTAATAACGAAGTCATTGAAACAGCAGACTTGCCGTTATTGGGCGGAATAGCTGCGGATCCTAAGGATCATGAAAGACTAAAAGAAGTTTCAGAAAAATTATCAGACCTTGATAAATATAAACAGGATTGTCAGGCAAAACTTATAGAGTTGGATTCCAACAGGCTAAAAGTTCAAGAAGAACTCAATAAGCTAAAAGAAAAGAAATTTGAACATGAAAAACGTCTTAACGATATTGATGTCAACTTACATATAGACAGCGAAAAAATAGCCGAAGAATATAACCTTGACTATGAAGGATGTTTGGAGTTTAAGCTGCCAGATTTTGACAGCGAAGCAGGAATTGCCGAAGCCAATAGATTAAGGCGTGAAATTATCCGCTTAGGCTATGTCAATCCTGATGCCATAGAAGAATACCGTATCCTAAAAGAAAGAGTTGATGAAGAAACCAAGCAAAAAGAAGACCTTGAAAAATCCATGGCAGATATACGAAAGGTCATTAAAGAAATGGTTTCTGAGATGATCACCAGATTTGACCGTTCATTTGAACAGATCAAGGTCAATTTTTCACAGGTGTTCCGTCAGTTGTTTGGCGGCGGTAATGCTAAGCTTGTTTTGGAAGAAGCTGAAGATCCTCTTGAAGCAGGTATCGAAATAATTGCCGAGCCGCCTGGAAAGAAGCTGCAGAGCATTTCGTTGCTGTCAGGCGGAGAAAGAGCTTTGACCGCTATAGCGATTTTGTTTGCGATCTTGAAGCTTCGCGCTATGCCGTTTTGCATTCTGGACGAAATTGAAGCGGCATTGGATGATGCCAATGCAGAGAGATTTGCAAAATACTTGCAGAACTTCAGCAACAAGACTCAGTTTATTGTTATAACGCATAGAAAGCCGACAATGGAGCTAGCCGATAGCTTGTACGGTGTAACTATGGAAGAACAGGGTGTATCCAAGGTTGTAAGCGTAAGACTAGAAGACGCGGTAAAGGTTGCACAAATAGAAGGAGCATAATTTCTTATGGGTTTGTTCAAAAAAATTTGGGAAGCTTTGAAAAAGACAAGAGAGTCAATAAGCTACAAATTACACCTTCTTTTTACAGGCGGTGTATTGGACGATGATTTTTTTGACGAACTTGAAGCAATACTTTTGAGTTCTGATATGGGAGCCGAAGCTGCTGAATATATATTGGACAGATTAAGAGAAGAAGTAGAAGATAGAAGAATCAAAGAACGCGATGATGTCATAGAAGTTTTAAAAGAAATAATTACTGAAATTTTGGATGAGGTAGAAGTACCCGAAATTACTTCTCCTATGGTTATTACCGTAGTAGGCGTTAACGGCGTAGGCAAAACTACCGCTGTCGGTAAACTTGCAAAATATTTCTCAGATAAAAAGTATAAAGTTATGGTTGCAGCCGCTGATACCTTTAGAGCTGCCGCATCAGACCAGCTTACCGTATGGGCAGAAAGGGCTAAGGTAAAAATAGTGCGTCAGGGCGAAGGCGCAGATCCTGCAGCAGTCGTATATGACGCTATACAGTCTGCAAAAGCCAAAGGTACTGATATCCTGCTTATAGATACAGCAGGCAGACTGCATAACAAAAAGAACCTGATGGAAGAGCTCAAAAAGATTACAAGAATTGCAGAAAGAGAATATCCCGAAGCTAATCACATAAGACTGCTTGTTTTGGATGCTACCACAGGTCAAAACGCAATATCTCAAGCAGATATATTTAATGAAGCTGTCAAATTAGACGGTATAATTTTGACCAAGCTGGACGGAACAGCAAAAGGCGGAGTGGTGCTTGCCATATCCAAAAAACTGGGCTTGCCCGTAATGTATGTAGGTGTTGGCGAAGGTATAGATGATATTATAGAGTTTGATTCAAAAGAATTTGTAGATTCAATGGTTTAGAAAAATTTTCTTTTTTTATTTTTTACAATCTAATTGACAAAAATCATTTCACCGTGTATATTATGACTGTAAAGTGATTATACTTTACAGGAAGAAGCAATGAAAGAGTTAGAAGTCGGTTTGCTGGCGGATTTTTACGGTGCATTACTCAATCAAAAGACAAGAGATATTTTGGATAGGTTTTATAACCAAGATATGTCTTTGGGTGAAATATCTCAAGAATTGGGTATTACACGTCAGGGAGTAAGAGATTATCTGACACGCGCCAAAAAGGCATTAACCGAATATGAAGATAAACTCAAAATGGCTTCCAAATTTTATGATTTGAGAGAAAAGATTATTGAATACAAAGATAAGACTTTTCAAGCAAACAGCGTAGATAAAGACGAAGTTTTAAAATTTTTAGATAGTTTGCTAAAACTAATCTAAGCAGGATTTTTATGGCATTATTTAAAGGATTAAGCGAAAAATTAAATCATATATTTTCTAAGATTGCCCATAAAGGCAGACTTAGCGAACTAGAAGTCAAGACCGCTTTGAGAGAAGTAAGAGTTGCCTTGCTGGAAGCGGACGTTAACTTTGCAGTAGTCAAGGACTTTATCTCCAAAGTCTCCCAAAAAGCTACAGGCGCAGAGATTCTTAACAGTCTGACCGCTTCGCAACAAGTTGTTAAGATTGTCAATGAAGAATTAATCAATCTAATGGGCGGCACTTTGTCTAAGCTGGAGTTATCCGGCAATCCTGCTATTATAATGATGTGCGGACTTCAAGGTGCTGGTAAAACTACGATGTGCGGCAAGCTTGCTAATATGTTAAAAAAGCAAGGTCGCAATGTCATGCTAGCAGCGTGCGACGTTTATCGTCCTGCTGCTATTAAGCAATTGGAAATCGTTGCAAAAAATGCAGGTGCTGAATTTTTTGAACAAGGAACATCCAATCCTGTCAAAATCGCAAAATCCGCTATCACTCAAGCATCCAAAAAATCTTGCGATACCTTAATTTTGGATACAGCGGGAAGATTGCATATAAACGACGAGCTGATGAAAGAGCTTGAAGAAATCATTAAGGCTACGCGTCCTTGTGAAATTTTGTTGACCGTTGATGCTATGACAGGTCAAGATGCTGTTACGGTAGCGCAGACTTTTAACGAAAGACTTAATATCACAGGCGTAATTTTGACCAAACTTGACGGCGATACAAGAGGCGGTGCGGCTCTGTCCGTACGTGCAGTAACAGGCAAGCCTATCAAGTTTTGCGGTATAGGCGAAAAAGTTGGAGATATTGAACCTTTTTATCCTGACCGTATGGCGTCCAGAATTTTGGGAATGGGCGATGTTTTGACTCTTATAGAAAAAGCCCAAGCCGCTGTCAATGAAGAAGACCTAAAAAAAATGGAACGCCGTATTGCTGAAAACAGCTTTACACTAGACGATTTTTTGGTGCAGTTTGACAGTATCAGCAAGATGGGCGGATTGTCCGAAATTCTTAACATGATGCCGGGCGCAAACAAGTTTAATATCAAGGATGGCGATTTGGATGAAAGCCGCATTAAAGTTTTTAAGGCTATTATTCAGTCTATGACCAAAGAAGAACGCAATAATCCTGATATCATCAAGGCATCAAGAAGAAAGCGTATAGCCAATGGCAGTGGAACGAGCATACAAGAAGTTAATCAACTGTTAAAGCAATACGAACAGACCAAAGAAATGATGAAAAGATTTAAGGGAAAAGGCGGAAGAATGCGTTTGCCCTTCTAAAGATACGAAATATATAAAAACCAATTATATATAAATTTTATACATACATACAAGGAGAAAAATTTTTATGGCAGTTAAATTAAGACTTACTAGATTAGGCGACAAAAAATCACCTTTTTATAGAATAATTGTCGCAGATTCACGTTCACCCCGTGACGGAAAATTCATTGAAATTGTGGGATATTACAATCCATTAACCGATCCCGCAGAAGTTAAAGTGGATGTAGAAAAGGCAAAAGATTGGATTAAAAAAGGTGCTCAACCTACAGACACAGTAAAATCACTATTAATTAAAGCTGGCGTTCTTGAAAAGCCTGCTAAGCCCGCACCTGCAAAGACTAAAGCCGTTAAAAAGTCTAAGGAGTAATAATAATGGTTGAACTAGTTGAATATATAGTAAAAGGGCTTGCTGATAATCTTGAAGAAGTTAAGGTGTCGCAAGAAGATACTACTATTAAGGTAGAGTTGTCCAAGGAAGATATGGGCAAGGTTATTGGAAAACAAGGCAAGATAGTTAAGGCTATACGCACAATCGTTCGTGCCGCAGGAATGAAAGAAGGTGTAAAATACACCGTAGAAATTGTAGATAAACAATAATCTGAAAAATTAATATATTTAAGGCGGCAGATTTTGCCGCCTTAAATATATCGGAGAACATATATGAATCAAAGAATGTTGATAGGGACAGTTCTAAAAACTCGCGGTTTAAAAGGTGAGATAAAAGTCAAACCTTTTACCGATGATATTGATAATCTCTTGAAAGTTAAAAACGTTTATATAGATGACATCAATTACAAAGTGCTTTCATCTTATGAAAGCGGCGGTATGGTGTATCTTAATCTAAGCAAAATTTGCAGCATAGAAGACGCCCAAGTTTTGAGAGGTAAGGATATCTATATAGACAGACAGGATGCTGCACCTTTAGAAAATGGCGGATATTATATTGTGGACATTTTGGGCTGCGATGTGTATACAGGTCAAAAATATATTGGAAAAGTTGTTGATATTGAGCAATATGGTGCTGCTGATGTCTATACTGTAAAGGGCGAAAAAGTAGTAAGATTTCCTTATCTTCGTAAGCTTGTTATCCAAATAGATATCGAAAACAAAAAGATAGTTTTAGACGAAAAAGTATTTGAAGAGGTCAGCATTTATGAAGATTAGTGTGCTGACATTGTTCCCCGAAATGTTTGATTCTTTAAAATGCAGCATATTAAAACGTGCTATTGATGCTGGAGTGTTGGATGTTCAGCTTTATAATATAAGAGATTATTCTATTGACCGCCATCAGAAATGCGATGATTATTCTTTTGGAGGCGGAGAAGGTATGGTTATGATGCCTCAGCCTGTATATGATGCTTTGGAAGCTGCAGATCCTGGACATCAGGCTTGGCGTGTTTATTTATCGCCTAAAGGGAGAACATTTAACCAAAAAATTGCCAATGAATTGAGCCAAAAAGAGCATATGGTCTTGCTTTGCGGACATTATGAAGGACTTGACCAAAGAATAATAGATTTTTATATTGACGAAGAAATTTCGATAGGCGATTATGTACTTACAGGCGGAGAACTTGCCGCTCAAGTGGTTATTGACTGCGTAGCGCGATTAGAACGTGGAGTGCTGGGCAACGACCAGTCCGCCAAGTTTGAAAGTTTTGAAAATGGATTGTTAGAATATCCGCATTATACACGTCCTAGAGAATTTATGGGACATAGCGTTCCAGAGGTTTTGTTTAGCGGCGACCACAAAGCGATACAAAAATGGCGTGAAGAGCAAAGCAAAATTATAACAAAAAAGCTTCGCCCTGATCTAATTAAGGAATAAAATTATGAACATTCAATGGTTTCCCGGACATATGGCAAAAGCCATAAGAGAAGCCGAGCAAAATTTAAAAATAGTTGATGCAGTTATTTATGTTTTGGATTCGCGTGCTGTAAGAGCATGCATTAATAGTCATTTTTTAAATCTCATAGGCAATAAGCCTGTTTTGTACGTTTTGAATAAAGCCGATTTGGCGGACCAAAAAAACAACAAAGAGTGGGTACAACATCTGTCTTCTAATGGCAATCTTGCGGTAAGCGTCATAGCGACCAAAAGCGGCGGCGCAAGAGTAATAATCCCAGAAATAAAAAAATTAGTTAGCAATCAAATCCAGAAATGGCAAAAAAAGGGCATTAATTATATCCCAAAAGTTATGGTTGCAGGTATCCCAAACACCGGAAAATCGTCTATAATTAATTCATTGTGCGGTGCAGGCAGAACAAAAACAGGAAACAGACCTGGAGTTACCCGCGGCAAACAATGGGTCAGAGTGGATAATATAATCGATATGCTGGATACTCCGGGCGTGCTAGCACCTAAGCTGGACGATATGGATTTGGCAAAACATCTTGCATACATCGGAAGCATAAAAGATGATATACTTGATGTTGTTGAACTTTCAAGAGAGTTTTTGATGGAGATGAATAATAGGTTTAAAGATAATCTCATCAAAAGATATGGAAACAATACAGAAACATTGGAAGATATAGCAAAATCAAGAGGATATCTAATAAAAGGTGGAGAACTTGATATCGAAAGAACTGCCGTAGCGGTGTTGGACGATTTTCGCTCAGGCAGACTTGGAAATATTTCTTTGGAACAACCATCATAACGGAGTAATAAATTGTCTAAAAGCACTTTAGATTATGAAAAGAATTATGCCGATTTAAATTACATCTGCGGCATTGATGAAGCAGGACGCGGACCTTTGGCAGGACCTGTGTCTTGTGCTGCTGTTATAATGCCCAAAGGACAATATATAGAAGGCGTTGACGACAGCAAAAAGTTATCTGAACAAAAACGAGAAGAACTTTATGAAATTATCATAAAAAACGCTGTTGCATATAATGTGGTTATGATTGACCATAAAGTCATTGACGAAATCAATATTTTACAGGCTACCAAAAGAGGTATGGAACTGGCGGCAAATGGACTTAAGATAATACCCGATATTATTTTGGTAGATGCCGTAAAAGGACTTAATTTGCCCTGCCCATACGAGGCAATTATAAAAGGCGATGAATTGTCTTATAATATCGCAGCGGCAAGTATTTTGGCAAAGGTAACAAGAGACAGGTATATGCGCGAAATGGACAAGGTGTATCCGCAATATGGATTTAAAAATTCGAAAGGCTATGGAACAAAATCTCATTTGGAAGCCTTGAAAAAATGGGGTCCTTGCCCTATACATAGACAAAGTTTTTTGACGCATTTGTACTTAAATTCAGAAAATATAGACGCTAAAGATTAAGAGAGTTTTTTGTGGGGTTTTGATGAGCGAACAAAATGTCCAAAAAGGCAGGATAGGCGAAGCAAGAGCCGAAGCATATCTAAAGAAAATAGGATATAAGATTCTCAAGACTAATTACAGATGCTCGTCTGGAGAAATTGATATTATCGCATTAGACGGAAAAACACTTGTCTTTTTGGAAGTTAAAAGCAGAGCAAATACAGCCTATGGTTCACCATCCGAAGCGGTTAATTACAAAAAACAGCAGCATATTGCAAAAGCTGCTGTTACGTATATTAAGCAAAATAATCTTTTTGATATGCCCGCAAGGTTTGATGTGATTGAAATAATTGATGATGATATAAGATTGATAAAAAATGCTTTTTTGAGTGATGTGTGGTACTAACTTGACATTGGAAAAAATTTGAACTAATAATATTATGGATTTAAATTCTTAACATTGTACAGGAGGACGATATGCAAAAAAAAGAGTTTAAAGCAGAGTCAAAAAGACTTCTAGATTTGATGATCAATTCGATCTATACGCACAAAGAAATATTCTTAAGAGAGATTATTTCTAATGCCAGCGATGCTTTGGACAAGTTGTATTATCTTGCATTGACTGACAATTCTATTAATTTTAATAAAGAAGATTATTATATAAGAATAAGCATTAATAAAGATGCGCGTACGCTTACTATATCTGATACCGGTATAGGCATGACAAAAGAAGAACTAGAAAACAATCTAGGCACTATTGCAAAAAGCGGTTCATTGGATTTCAAACTTAACAAGGAGCAAAAAGAAGACATTAATATCATAGGTCAGTTCGGCGTAGGCTTTTATTCCGCATTTATGGTAGCACAAAATGTAAAGGTGCTGACCAGAGCTTATAATTCTACTGAAGCCTATCTTTGGGAATCTGACGGTGCAGAAGGCTATACAATCGAGCCAGCCCAAAAAGACACCATAGGAACTGATATAATCTTGACAATCAAGACAAGTGCAGATGAAGAAAACTATGACGAGTTTTTGGAAGAATATCGTATAAGAGGTCTGGTTAAAAAATATTCTGACTTTATAAGATATCCTATTAAGATGCTTGTTACTAAGAGCCGCAAAAAAGAAGGCACCGAAAACGAGTATGAAGATTACAAAGAATACGAAATACTCAACAGCATGGTTCCTATTTGGCGTAAGAACAAGTCCGAACTAAAAGATGAAGATTATTATAAATTCTATGAAGAAAAGCACTATGGTTTTGGAAAGCCTTTGGCATATATACATCAAAATGTAGAGGGCGCTACAAACTTTAGAGCGATCATGTATATTCCTGAAAATGCGCCTTTTGATTATTATTCTAAGGAATATCAAAAAGGTCTTGAATTGTATTCTAACGGCGTTTTAATTATGAATAAGTGTGCAGATCTTTTGCCTGATTATTTTGCTTTTGTTCAAGGTCTTGTAGATAGTGAAAACTTGTCCTTGAATATTTCAAGAGAGCTTTTGCAGCACGACAGACAATTGCAGTTCATAGCAAAAAAACTTAAAGAGAAGATTAAGTCCGAGCTTTTGAATATGCAAAAAAACGAGCGCGAAAAATACGAAAAGTTCTATAAGAGCTTTGGAAGAACATTAAAATACGGAATTTATTCTGACTTTGGTACGCACAAGGATGAATTGGAAGACCTTATCATGTTCTATTC
>DATCJR010000128.1 GCA_036562685.1 Clostridia bacterium
GGCCAGTTCTATATCCTTTTTCTGCTCATTATAAGTTAACTGCTGTCTAATCTCAACTTTCCCAGAATCAAAATTTATGTTTTTCCACTGAAGTCCCAAAACTTCACCACGCCTTAGCCCTAACGAAACCGCCAGGGCTACAGGTACATATAAGTCTGTCCCTTTTGCGGTCTCCAATAGTTTTTTCAGCATATTAGCATCATAGATGTTACTCTGATATTTCCTCACAGTAGGCCTTGAAACGCCTTCTGCTGGATTTTTGGCCAGGATACCATCCCTAACAGCATCTTTTAATGCCTTATTTAATACACGGTGAATATACAGGATAGACCTTGCTGACAACTTGCCAATATTATTTTTACCATCGTTATTATTATCTCCCCTATATATGTCGAAATAAAACTTTTGGATTTGCCCTCTTGTCAGTTGTTGGAGAGGTATGTGGCCTATATTAGGAATAATATGATTTTCAATATTGACCCTGTAGCCCCTGAGGGTATTACTGCTTAGCCGCGGCTTACAATGTGTATCATACCATTGCATGAGATATTCCGCTAAAGTCATTTTTGTAGGTTCTACATAAGTGTTGGAGTTTATTTTAGCATTTATCTCATACAATGCCTGTTGGGCTTCTTTTTTAGTCTTGAAGCCCCCCTTCCACTTCTGCTTCTTTTTCCCGGTCACAGGGTCGGCAACATAATATATTATAGTCCACGTGCTCCCACGCTTAAACGGGTTCCCACGCTTTCTATACTTTCGAGTTTCTGCCTTAGCCTCATCCTTCAATCCAGGACCCTCCCTTTAAAGATGCTACAGCATTATGCAGGTATCAAAAATATATCAGATTTCCCTTTATGAAACTTTCTCTTCTTTAATAATTTTTTTGTTTTTTAAAATTATATCTTTGTCAAAAACTCTTTCCTCCTTAGGGGAATCGGTAATCATTTCATCGGAAGAGTAGGAGTTTAACCACTCAAAGAATGGTTCCGTCGGTATCCTGATTGTATGATTTATTTTTTTGAAAGGAAAATAACCCTGCTTTACAATCTCATAGGCTTTGCTGCGACTAACCCTTAATATGTCAGCAACTTCCTCTACTGTTAAAGTGGCTTGTTTTTTATACTCTTCAATGCTTTTCTTCATCTTAATTCCCCCTTTTTATTAATGGTATCAATGCCAGTTTCCTTTGCCCCGTTATACAAAAAGTTCTGCCTGGAATTCAATTCTTTATGTTAAATTTTTATACGTACTTATTAGCACAACATAAAAATACTTAGTTTTTCTAGTTATTAACCCAACACATAAACGAATTTTTTCTAGTATTAGAGTAACATAAAAACAAACAGTTTTTTCTCTAATATTAGGATAACAAAAAAATTAAGAAGTTTTTTATTTTAACAAAAATTTTTTAAATTTTTTTGGTTAATTTTTGTAAGAAAAATTTTAACTGTTACATTTCACTATCTAACTGATTAATAAGTAGTGCCAGTCCTGTTTTACATGTTATTTTGTTACAGTTTATATTTGAATGCCTGTTGCAACTTTACTATTACGTGTTACCCTCAAAATGCTTAATCAGCCATTTACACTACGTCATTTGCTACAGTGCCTTATTTTATAATATCCTGAATACAATATCCTGAATACGGTTTATATAATTAATCCAAATGACAAAAATAGTTAATTTTTACTTATAGTAGAATTATTAGTATTTGAATCCTGAATAAGAAGAAAAATCCTTTTATTTCAAAAACATTAGAAGGTTCTTCATAATTGCGGATAATAAGCAATGTTCTAACCGGGTTAAAAATATTTATTACCTAGTTTCACCAATAGAGATGTCCTAACCGTTTAGTAAAATACTCTTGACGTCAGCAGAAATTAAATTAATATAAATGGTTTCTCCTTAAAATAAAAGCAATTTAAAAGCATTTAATATGCAAAAGGTACCAAGTTGCTCCTATTCCTGACTATTTCCCTCTTTTCATTTCTATTAAAAGAAGCCGTTTCTAAAATCAGTTTTAACCGTTGAATCGTTTCTAAAATCATTCCTAATGTAGAAGAAATTACTTATCCAGTATCAATGATTTAAAAATACGGTTAAATTTTTTGCCTCAAAATTTGAATTTTCAAATTTTTTATGTAAAATTACCTGCACATTCACTGTTAGCACCCTTTAAAGGAAGGAGGTGAGTGCATGGTATCTGTCGATACTATCCGTGCATATACTTACATAAACATAGATATCAATTATTTACAGCAAACCAAATGGAGAAAATGGGTATGTAAAAATAACACTATTTCATATTTTAAAAAATATGGGGCACTCCTTTTCTGGTATTATCCACATGGCGTACTTTTGATAAAATTTTCGGTGCCTAAATTTTTCTATGGTACAAACGCCATGCCTTTTAACCTTGACCATGCAGGCTTACTTGTTAAATTGGTAAACCAAAAAATTAAAATGCTTTTCCCGAATATTCCTATTAAGTCGTTTGAGGATTGGATTTGTACTGAAATTCACCCATTTATTCACTATTCTATGGCAAATGAAAAGGATAAAATGATTTATTTAGACTGTTTCAAAAAAATGCAATACCCACGTTTAAAAAAACGTATTTTTGCCACAGGCATGCAGGCAAGAAACGGCAGTTATGCTTTAAATATCTATTCCAAATATGATGAAGTAAAGTCCAGGGTTACAAATAAGTCCTATCCTGCATCAAATGAAGATATTGCCTTACTTGACGGATTAAAAAATGTTTTAAGGTTTGAGTATCAGGTGAAAAAAGCATATTTGAGACGCCGATACAAAAATAACCGGACTATAAAAGATGTGCTAACAAAACAATTTTGTAAAGACTTGCTTCTGGACGCAATCAAAAAGGCCGGTCTTGTTAATCGTTTTTTATATAAGGATGAAGTTCTGAAAAAAATTAAAAATGAATTTGAAAAAATAAAAGCATGTAACCTTATAAAATTTATCATTGACTTAAATGAAACACCTTTAGATTTCGTAAATGCAAAATATCCTAAAAAAACCCGAGAAAGTTATATTAGGGAATTAAAAACAAAAGGAATAAACCCTATTTATCTTCAAGAGAAAGTGAGCAGAAGAATGGATTTCAGCATCCTGAGCAAACAGTGTATTATACTTAATTACCAATTTTTGTATTTTTTATTATTAAAACTTACCAGTTTAATAAAATGGTATTTAGGGTACTTGATAGCCGCTTTTATTTTTATAAAATACATGACGTTACCCTTAGTATCTAATCTTCTCTCATTTTATCTTGAGGACGGTGGATAGCGGTAAAACTTTATATATCATGTGCAAAATTAGTCCCTATTTAAATAACAACCAATAATCAA
>DATCJR010000129.1 GCA_036562685.1 Clostridia bacterium
TGGTGGAGATGCGGGGAGTTGAACCCCGGTCCGAAAGAATTGCAAACAACTTTCTACATGCTTAGCTGTTTTTAAAATCTCTTCGTTTGCTACCAAAACAGCAAAGTTCAAACGAACAAGCCCTTAAAAGTCCTTTCTTACCACAAGGGCGGCGATAAGAAAAGTACCCTAACTAATTATGACGCCCGCACAAACTGCTGTAGGCTCAATCTGCCGGCGTAGCTGGAATTTACGCAGCTAATGCTAATCTTGTATTAGAAGTATCAGCGTTTAATTTTTTTGCCGTTTTTTGAAGAAGCACGGCGCTCCTGCATGCTTTTTTGTTCACGGATTCCCCCGTCGAATCCGGTACATCCCCATAAAGTAACATAATATTATCATATTCAAAAAAGTTTGTAAAGTACAAAAATTCTTAAGATTTTACACAAAAAATTCCAAAATTATAATCAAAAATTCACTGCTTACTGTAAAACTCTGTTAGTAAAATAATGTTAAAAATACAATAAATTATTAATAAAATTTAAAAAATAACTGCTTGACAACTATATTGGAAATGCTATAATTTCCGTCGTTACCCATTTATTCTTGTGCTAAAAAAGGATTCTTTCGTGCTTTCATGAAATTAAAAAACTATTTTTCTTCTCTTTTACCCCAGTCTTTTTTATTAAAGCGTCACTACCAAAAACAAAATTTATTCCAAGACATATTTGCGGGTGTTTTTGTCGGAATAATCGCAATACCATTATCAATCGCTTTTGCAGCATCTTCGGGAGTCCCTCCGATAATAGGTTTGACATCAGCATTTTTTGCAGGCATTGTCGCCGCAGTTTTTTCCGGCTGCCGTTATCAGATAACTGGACCAACTGGGGCTTGCATTTTGATTCTTAATCAAACCTTGCGTGATGTAGGTTTTGAGGGCATGTTAATATGCACTTTTTTGGCAGGTATGCTTGTGCTTTTAATGGGATTGCTAAAATTAGGAAAATATTCAAAATATATAGCGCGACCTGTTGTTGTAGGATTTAGTGCTGGGCTTGCCTTGTCAATTTTGACTTCACAAGTTCCCGATTATTTGGCTTTAAAATTATCAGGTTTACCCTTAAATGCTTTAGAAAAGTGGATGACTTATTTTGAAAACTGGCAATCGATAAATATAACTTCTGTTGTTTTAGGTTCTATTAGTGTAGCTCTTTTAATAGTTTGGAAAAAACTTAATATAAAGTTCCCCGCACCTATGGCTGTAATAATAATCATTTCAATAATCACAACTTTGTTTAAACTTAATGTTCCCACATTAGGATCAAAATACGGCTCGCTTACTATGGAAATAGATTTTAAATTGCAATTTTCTAATTTTGAGTTTTTCAAAATTATTAAGCCTACCATATATATAGCGATATTAATTGCTATTGTATCGCTTTTGAGTGCAATGACAGCTGATAATTTAAGCGGTCAAAAAACCAATATGGATGCCGAACTTGTTTCTCAAGGACTAGCTAATATAATATGTGCTTGTTTCGGGTGTATTCCTGTTATGGGTGCGGTTGCGCGTACAAGCTCAAATATCAGCAGCGGATCTGTATCTTTTATATCGTCTATTGTACACAGCTTGGTAATACTTATTACTGGATTGTTCTTAATGCCGTTGGCGTCATATATTCCGCTTACGGTTTTAGCTGCTGTTTTGTTTGTGGCATGCTTTAATATGTTTAATATAAAAGCAGTAAAAAAGGTTTTTAGTTATTCTATAAAAGATATAATAATATTTTTCTCAGCGTTTGTTTTAACTTTTTTGGTCAATATTATAGTAGCTATCGCGGTTAGCATAATTATGAGTTTTTTATTTTTGATTATTGAAAATATTATTAAAAAAACAAAACACATCAAATCACCTTTGGAAATAAAAATAATAGACCAAACCATATACTTTTCGGGTGATCTTAACTTTGTTACAGTACAAAAAATTTTCAATATTGTTTTGCCTAAAACAGATACATTAATAATAGACTTACAGGGCATTACAACTTTTGATATGACAGGCTGTGAAGTTCTTGAAAATTGGATAAAATCTCAAAAAAGCAAATTTTGCGATATAATATAGAAATAAAACCAAGCTTTCAAAACCGCTTCGCTTTAGTAAGCATATAAAATCAAGATTAGGTTCTGGCCACAAAAATAAGCCTTAGCACAGTTGACAGCTAAGGCTTTTTTAATAATAATAGGTAAGAGCAAAAAAATTTTTATAGGAAAAACACTTTGAACCAAAACGAAACACAACCATATATATATCTTGATTATGCGGCGCACACACCGCCCAATCCTAGTGTGCTTGAAATATATTCTTCAAGCGCTATCAATTATCCTGCCAACCCCAACTCACGTTCGGTTTTGGGAAAAATTGCATTTGAAAAAATTCAACAGGATACCAATAACATTGCTAGATTATTAAATGTGAAACCCCAAGAGATAATTTTTACTTCGGGAGCAAGTGAATCTAACAATCTTGCCATAAAAGGAATTGAAGCAAGAAAAAATCTAGGCAAGCATATCATAACCACATACTTAGAACACTCATCGGTTTTGGGTGCTTGCGAACAGCTAAAAAAAACGGGCTATGAAATCGAATATGTCGATATAGACAAAAACGGAAAAATCAGCCTTGAACATCTAAAAAGTCTTGTTAGAAACGATACTGTTTTGATTTCGATATGCACAGTAGATAGCGAGCTTGGCACTATTCAGCCTATTGAAGATGTTAAAAAAATCGCTTCTACCTATAAAAACTGTTTAGTGCATACGGACGCAACTCAAGCAGTAGGTAAAGTCCCCTTTTTTGTACCCGATATGCTCACTCTTACTCCGCATAAGTTTTATGGACTTCTTGGTTGCGGAATATTAACTAAAGCAACTGAAATCAATCTAACTCCGCTAATTACAGGCGGTATAAGTCTTAGCGCATATAGAAGCGGAACGCCTGATCTTGCCCAAATTGCAGCATTAAATTATGCTCTTGAGAATGCTATTTCGCAGCAGGCAATAAGATATAAGTATGTTTTGGGTTTGAATCGCTTTTTGCGAGAAAACCTAAAAACATTAAACAATGTAGTGATCAACAGCCCTGATGATGCTTCCCCTTATATTCTTAATATAAGCGTGCTAAAAACCAAGCCTGAAGAAGTCATTAATTTATTAAACGAACGCGGAATATGCATTTCTTCCAAATCTGCATGCACTGCTGTTCAGGCTCCCAGCCGTTCGGTTATGACGCTCACTCATGACAAAAACCGCGCCTTATCATCAGTAAGGATAAGCTTAAGCCATCTTACCACAAAACAAGAACTTGAAATATTCTTGACCGAACTTAACAGGATTATAAAAAAATGAAAGAACTGTCAAAATCAGAATTAATAGAAAGAAGCATAATAAAAAAATATCGCACCAAAATTTGGCGCAAATTTGTCAATGCTATTGACGAGTATAAGCTGGTTAAAGAAAACGATAAAATTGCAGTATGTATTTCAGGCGGCAAAGACTCATTTTTGATGGCAAAATGCTTTCAAGAACTGCAAAAAAGAAGCACTATAAAGTTTGAAATAGTGTTTTTGGTCATGAATCCGGGCTATAACCCTCAAAATCTTCAGCTTATCCAAGATAACGCCGTTGTAATGAATGTCCCTATTACAATATTCCCGTCAGATATTTTTGACATCGTAGCACAGGTCGGCGGCAGCCCTTGTTATTTGTGCGCAAGGATGAGACGAGGCTTTTTGTATAAAACCGCACAGAGTTTAGGCTGCAACAAAATCGCGCTAGGACATCACATGGATGATGTCATAGAAACTATTCTGATGAGTATGTTTTATGGATCCGAATACAAAACAATGATGCCCAAACTAAAAAGCGCTAATTTTGCAGGCATGGAACTTATACGCCCTATGTATATGATAAGAGAAGCTGACATCATAGCATGGGCGAGATTTAACGAACTTCAGTTTTTACGCTGTGCGTGCAGGCTTACAGAAAACTGTGTCTTGGGTGATGACGGATTTGGCGGCAAGCGCGCAGAAATGAAAGAACTTATCAAACGCATGGAAAAAATCAATCCTAATATTGGACTTAATATTTTCAAGAGTGTGCATAATGTAAATTTGGATACTGTCATAGCCTACCGTCAAAATGGACAAAAACACAGCTTTTTGGATAACTACGACAACATCAATAATATAGAAAGCCAAGACGATTAAGATATTTTTTACAATAAAATAAGCATGAAATATTGACATAAACTACAAGTCTTTTATATAATAATATTATAATTGTTGTTTTTTGGATTTTGTGGGGAAAGATGGATAATATTATTATAGGATTGACTGGTCCTTTTGGAAGCGGCTGAAGCTATATCGCAGAAAAAATTTTAGTTAATAATTTTAATGCCGAAAAGATCTCCTTAGCCAGTATTTTAAAATCCGAAATTAGAAAAAAAGGTATAGAAACCAATATTAGATCTGAATTACAAAACCATGGTGATGATTTACGCAAAAATAATGGACCGGATTATTTAGCAAAAGAATCATTAAAATTAATAAAAAATAAAAAGCAACTTTATGTTGTTGATGGAATAAGAAATAAACATGAAGTAGAATTTTATAAAAAGAATTTTGGACGTTTTTATCTTTTTTCTATTATTGCTGATAGAGATATTCGTTGGGCAAGAGTTAAAGCTAAATATAATGGCAATGAAAGTGAATTTGATAGAGATGATATAAGAGATAGAGACGGTAAAGAAGACTGGGGACAACAGGTTTCAAAATGCTATCAAGCTGCAGATGTAATAATTAGCAATAATGCCAATATAGAAATAGAAGGTCAAGGTGAAAATTACGAAATATTATTAAAAAAGATAAAACGCTTTGTCGATATAATTTTAGGCAAAGATAAATATCAACCTACATTTAATGAAGCAAGTATGGTTACTGCTTATGCAAATAGTCTAAAATCTTATTGCGAAAAAAGGCGCGTAGGTGCCATACTTACAGATGAAAATGGAAATATAATTAGTTCGGGCTTTAATGATGCACCAACTGGACAAAAATCCTGTAAAGCAAAATATGGAAAGTGTTATAGAGATCATTTAAAGGATAAATATAAAGTAGATAATACGTTCAAAATGCTAGACTATTGTAGAGCTTTACATGCTGAAGAGAATGCTATTTTAAATCTAATTAGACAAGGATCTCGATTATCACTCAATAGTAAAATATATACAACAACATTTCCATGCAATATGTGTGCCAATAAAATTGCTGAATTAGGAAATATAAAAGAAGTGATATATTTTGAACCTTATCCCATGGTTGAAGCTAAGGAAATATTAAAAGATGCACAAATAAAAATAACTCCTTTTGAGGGTGCAACTCACAAAGGCTATTTTCGTTTTATGGAGGACAATAAATGAAAGTATGTAAAAATTGTGGTAGGATTATTGAATTTAATCCTCGATTTAACGCTTATATTTGCAGAGAATGCGGCTATTCTGAAAAAGAACAATCCAAATATCTTGTTAATCGATTTTATCTTGATAAGAAAAAAGAAAAAGTAACAAGATAAAGCAAGATTAAAAGGCCAAACTTTAAAAGTTGGCTTTTTTTATTTTAAATTTGCGTATTATCATATTATTAAAAATTATAAGATTTTAACAATCTTTTTAATCAAAATTAAGACCGAAAATTTGAAATCTTCTCTTTAATCTTCTAATGTATGATATGTTTGCAATCATATTTAAAAGGTGTTATTATATTATAAAATTATCTGAATTAATATAAGGTTGTCTTTTTTATGAGTTTTATTTTTAGTGACCGCCTAAAAAAGATGAGCGGAACAGCCACAAGAGAAATTCTCAAACTTACTGCCAATCCAGAAATCATTTCTTTTGCCGGCGGATTGCCTTCCAATGAATGCCTGCCTGTAAATGAAGTTAAAGAAATCACTCAAGAGATCTTATCTAGCAGTAAAGCAAGCAATGTTTTGCAGTACGGTGTAACTCAAGGGATGTTCACTTTGCGTGAACTTTTAAAAGATTATGTCAAAACTTTTGGTATCCAGAACGTGCAAACAGAAGAAATTATGGTCGTAAGCGGCGGACAGCAGGCTTTGGACCTTGCGTGCAGGGTTTTCTTGAATAAAGGCGACACTGTTTTGGTGGAATCCCCTACTTATTTGGCTTTTTTGCAGATTGCGGCTGCGTATGAAATTAATATAATAGGCGTCAACTCAGACAAAGACGGAATAGACACTCAAGATCTTGAACAAAAAATCAAGCAATATTCACCTAAGCTTATTTATCTTGTTCCTACTTTTTCCAATCCCACTGGAAAAACTTATCCGCTT
>DATCJR010000130.1 GCA_036562685.1 Clostridia bacterium
TAAAAATTATATAACTGCCGCCAAATTTTTGGCGGCAGTTTGATTTTATAGCAAAGCCAATTTGGCGCCTAAACCTATGCATTCTTGTTCGCTTTCGCCCTCAGGTGTCTCGTTGACAATAACGGTATCAACAATTTGAGCACCATAATCTTTCATTCTGTCTTCCCAGCTTCTCATCCATTCTCCATCACCCCAGCCGTATGAACCAAACAATGCAATCTTTTTGCCATTTATCTTAGTGCTTATTGATTCTACAAAAGGCTCCATTTCCTGTTCTTCTATAACTTCAACGCCCATAGCTGGAGAACCTAAGGCGATAACATTAAATCCATCTACAATATCAGGCGACACTAACGAAACATGTTTTAGCTCGACTTCTGCTCCTGCCGTCAATGCTCCTTGCGCTATAAGTTCGGCCATTTTTTCTGTGTTACCTGAACCTGACCAATAAACTATTAATATTTTTGACATAATTGTCCTCCTATTTTATATACCTAAAAATTCAAAAAAACGTTTACCATTATCATGTGCATACAGTACTTGTTTTTGCGCTAAAGAATAATTTTGCATAATTTTAAGTGCCTCTTGCGGATTATTAAAAACCTTCCAATATCCGCTAAAACAGCAGTCTTTTTTGCTCTGTATAAAATCTCTCACATCTTCATAGGGATACCCTAAAAAAATACCTACCTCATGCGGAAAAACATTTTCACCTTGAACATACTCGTTAAGTCTTTTTTTTAGATGCTGTAAGTGTATATCAAGCCCGCAATCTGTCGGATATGAATATCTTGTTAAAAAACTTTTTATCTCTTTTTTATTAATTATGTCGTCAAGCATTTCTCTATTAAAGATAAAAATTACATGACTTGATTTGCACTTATACATGTACATCATTTCCAAACCTTCCGCCGCCAGTCTAATATTGTCTGCGTTTAGTTCTTGCGGAAGACAAATAAGACTAGAGGGCTTGACACGCCGCAAAGTAGGAGCAGCACTGTAAGAGAGTATTTTGTGATATCGATCAACTTTATTTTGGTTATAAATCATCATCGTTTATATTATTAATGTGGTTACCTATATTTATTCATTACACATAATGTTAGGGTTAACTAACATTATGCCATCAAAATACTGTTTGTCAATAATATGACGCTAGATAAAGGTACGTTAATTACATAAAGATGAAAAAGACAAAATAAAACTTTTTTTATTTTTATTTAAATTTAATTAAAATAAGTTCACATTAATTCCAAAGCGGCTAGATTTTCTTATTTTTATAATTTATATTGGAAGGATATTCTGGAGGATTACAGTCAGTTCTTCTTAAATTGGTCAAATAATCTAATAAAGCATCGTCTTCTTTGAGTGGAAACAGATACTTTGCGATAATCTTGGGTAAAGACAAAAAAGAAGTAATCAATGTAACAAAACTTGAAATAATTGTGCTAACACTTTTAATCAAATTATCTTCTTTTAGGACAATAAAACTAAGCGCTATAGTAGCTATAGTTACAATTACTAATAGCGTAATTATTATTATAAAAAACCAATTTTTTAATCTTCTATTTTGTTTGCTTTTTTCTCTATAATGTTTTGAAAAATCTTCTACTAATTCTGTGTATTTTGCATTTCTGTATTCTTCTGGAGTGCAATCATATATCGTTTCCCTTGTACTATCACGAACAAAGTTATCAGGAAGTCTATCTGCTCTTATTAATTCCTGCGCATCATAAGACTGTATAAAATTTTCTTCTTTATTTTTGGGCACTTATTGATTCACCTCTGAAATATTTTTTAATTAATTCAGGAGGTATTTCTTTATACAAGCCTTTTTCTTTGGTCACGACATCCCACGGCGATTGGGGAGCATGCGTTAGTTTAGATAGCGTTAAGGCTGGAATATGCGAATATTTATTCCAAACATATTCAAAGGTTTCTATATAATTATCAGCTAATTTATCGGTAACATAAAAATAGCCCTCTTGATCTAAAAGATATTCAGTTATACCTAAGGCGCCGAATTTTTGCGCCCTTCCATAAACAATAGGTATCACTGGACCATAGGGCCATGTTTGAAATTTTTCGTCAATAAGAGGATAATCTGACTTTACAAAAAAATGACCATATAAAAAATATAGCATCTTTTGCAATTTCAGATTAGACATGCAAATGCCTTCTTTAGCAGCTTTATCGATTATATCGTTAGCAACTGCAAAAACTGGATATACGGCCACAATTAATTATCCTCCCCTCTATTGTATTCCATAATAAAAAAAAGATTTCCAATTTTTTTGAATAAATATAATTTTTTTACGACTTTTATGTCATAACATAATTATAATTAATGACAAAATTTATTAAGATATTCAGTTTTTAATAAAATATCTTTTAGTAGAATCAAATAAAAAGCCTTATCTTTTTAGATAAGGCTTATATTCGTTAATAAATATATTAAACTCAATCTATTTTTCAGAATTATTTTTCTCCAAGCTGCTCTCTATGCTATATACAGCAGGTGTCAGCCATTGAGAGTCTATATCTTCGACTTCGCCTTTGTCGCATGCTACAGATATTGCTGGATCAATAGGAATCTTGGCAAGAACTTTTAAGTCATATTTTTGCGCAATTTTTTCAATGCCGCTGGCTCCAAAGATATTGTGCTTTTTGGTACAGTTAGGGCAAACAAAATATGACATATTTTCTATAAGCCCCAAAATGGGAATATTCATAGCTTTTGCCATATTGACAGCTTTGCTTACAATCATAGAAACTAGTTCTTGGGGTGAAGAAACTATAATTATTCCGTCAACCTTGAGTGATTGAAAAACGGTTAGCGGAACATCGCCTGTTCCAGGAGGCATATCAATAAACATATAATCCACATCGCCCCACATTACTTCGCTCCAGAACTGCTTGACAGCCCCTGCTATCAAAGGTCCGCGCCAAATAATAGGCTCTGTTTCATAGCTTAGCAAAAAGTTTACTGACATTAATTTTATGCCCGTCTTAGACACTCTGGGTTCAATGCCTTCTTCTTTTACAACAGCGTTGCCTTTTATACCAAATGCCTTAGGAATGCTTGGACCTGTAATATCAGCATCAAGTATGGCAACATTATGACCGTTTTTTCTAAAAGCGGACGCAAGCAAAGAAGTTACCAACGATTTTCCCACGCCGCCTTTGCCGCTTACGATACCTATAACTTTTTTTACTGAACTCGAAGCATTAAGTGCGACCTTAAAATCCGGCTTCTGCTGCGATTTTGAATCTTTATCCATATTGCTCCTAAAAATTATTTTATTTTCTTAAAAGCTATTTAACCCCAAAAAAATTATGTTGTCAAGCCTTATGTAAGATTTAAAATGATTAAGGCAACACAAGCAACCTAGATTTTAGTAAATTCTGACTTTTAACACTATGTCGTTATTGATATATTTATAAAGACCTGTAAATCGTTCATTAATAAGATCAATTATAGTAAAGCTCAATGCCATATTTACCTCTTTGTCTAGGCTTTCTGGCGCAGCCATAAATTGCTGTACTGTATATTCTCTTTTTATAACGCGTTTTGAATTAATAAATTTTATACATATTTCACGATCTTCATAAGGCTTAAAATCATCAGGCTTAATATATTTTTTCTTTTCTGTTATTCCTTCATTAAAGGTTATATCTATATCACCGTGCTCTTCATCTTCATCATAATCTTCATCGTCTTTATCATTGATATAAATTGAAAAATTCTTTTTGCCTTTTTTTATTTCTCTTATGGATTCATCAAAGGCTTGATTTATTTTTTCATCTATATTGAGTTCTGATAGTAGTTTTCCAGTCTTGTTCAATGCCATGGTAACTGTCTTGCCGATTTTATCTCCAAGATTAATTACGGTATCTTCTAATTTTTTTGGTTTGCCCTGATTATAAATTTCGTCTTCGTCATAATATTCATTTGAATTTTTTTCTTTTAGTGCTTTTAACAAAATATCGCCCTGTTCTTTTGTTATCGATCCGTTTGCAACCAAATTCATAATTTTTTTGATTTCAGCATCCATAATAAATTTCCCCTATTTATTTTTTATCATTTCAGCAGCTTGTTCTGGCGTAATCTCGCCTCTGCTTAACATGTCAAGAATATCTATGTTGGAAAGAGAGCTTTTAGTATCGCTCAAATCTAAAATTCTTTTTATTTCTTGCAATCTTGATTTTATGGTAGGATAAGAAACTTTAAAATACTTTTCCATTTCTTTTATACTGCCTTCACATTTTAGAAATGTCAGCACAAATTCTGTCTGTTCGTCATTAAGCTTTTCAAAAACTGAAAATCCAAATTGGTTTTGCAATGTTGTATTGCACTTTCGGCATTTTACAACTTCAACCCTTAATTCTCCTCCGCAAACGGGACATATACTGGGCACTTTTAGCATTATTTTTGATATATCCTCCTAAAACTAAAACTCCTTTAAATTTATTATAATAATATTAAATTTTATTAATTTTGTCAATATTTTGTTATTAAGATTTTTAATCTATGGATTAATTTTATTAATTTAAATTAAAAAGCCGTGTCCTGCAGGGAGGGGAGGAAAACAGGACACGGCATAAAGAGGAAGTTTATGAAAAATTGGTATCTTAATTAATATCAATTTTATATATCTTTTGAGAGTCGTCTTTAGGAATTTTCAAAGTTAAAATTCCATCTTCAAATTTTGCGCTTGCCCCTTCATTGGTTGCATTGCACAAATATACGCTTCTTTGCATTGTAGAGAAACCTCTTTCTTTGTAAATGTAATTTTCTTTCTTTTCTTCAGTTTGTTTTGAATTTTTAACAGCTATAGTGAGATTACCGTCAACCAAAGAAACGTTTACATCTTCTTTTTTTATTCCAGGCAATTCTGCCTCAACCATATACTCTTTTTCATTTTCTTTTACATCGATTTTGAAGGAGTCAAATTTTTTAAATGCGGGCATAAAATCTTCAAAGAATTCATCAGCCCAATCAAATGGACTAATCATTCCCCATCTCTTTTGATTTTTGTCCCAAGGTAAAAATCCTGACATAACATACCTCCATTTTTTGAATTTAATTTTAGCAATCTTTTGTATTTTTAGCACTCTCTTATCTTGATTGCTAACACTATTATAGCTTAATTGCTAAAATTGTCAATAGTTTTATGTCACATTTTTTTCACGCTTTAGTGATATGATTACACATCAAAAATAGTATTATTCGATTATCTCAAATTATAATTTTTTACTTAATCTTGTTTTTTCCAATTAGTGAAATCTTGGCGATTCTATGTTTAAAATTAACCTTTAAATTAAATCAAATAAAAAAACGGTATGAACATCTCATACCGTTTTTTATTTATTGTGATAAAATTTTATGATACTAGCACTCTAGACCACATTTTTAGCACATCTTCCTGTCTGTCGCCAAAATCTTTCATTACGGCGCAGCGTGCTTTTTGGCTTTCTGACGGGAAAAGAGCGTCTAAGATATTCAAAGCATTTGCCATAAGTCCGTCTTCATCATATAGATAATCTTCCAAGAATGTTTGATAGTATCTTTCTTGAACATCAATTAAGGAAGAAGTATAGCCAATGGTATCCATCAAAATGAATCCGTGGTCGCCGTAATCGCTTTCTTCGCCCCAAGGATCATCAATGTTTTGCATAAACAAATAGTTTATAAAGCGTTCTGCTGCAAGCTTGTTTTTAGCATATTTAGGAATTACAAATCCGTCTGCCCAGATGTTGGCTCCTTCTCTAGGCACATAATATCCCAAAGATTCATTTTCGGTCATACACCATACAGCGTCTCCGCTCCATGCAAGCAATAAAGCTATATTTCCCTGCACCATCTCATCTTTGCCGTTATCAACTTCATAGCCCTTAATATACGGTCTTTGATCTTTTAAGACTTTTTCAATCTTTTTTAGGTTTTGGTCGCTTGCATCGTTCATGTACATATCAACCATTTTTCCATGATTTTCTTGACCAATATATTTTTTAAGTTCATCAGCGTTAGCATATATAGCCGCCGCAGCAAAAGAATCTCTTATGCTGTTTTTCATATAAATTTTGTAATTACCGTAATTTTGGCTCCACATAGCTGACCAATTGAAAACAATGTTTTGACCGTTTTCATCCAAAACCCACAGACCTTCAGTTGAATCTATGTCCAACTCTACGCCATTAGCTTGTTGCCAAAATTCAAAAGCCTCATCGCCTTCAAGTATGTCTATATCCTCTTCTTTTAATAAATCTTTATTATATAAAATTCCCAAGGTTCCCCACATATAAGGCAAGAAATAGTCTAATTTGTCTGAATATAACTCTTGCAATGTAGGATCAAGTCTTGTTTTCCCGTTTTCGCTATACTCTAAAGAAGCATAAAAATTGGGAATATTGCTGTAATCAATAGACTGCACCAATCCTTTTTCATACATCCTTTCCGCCATATATTCTGAAGGTATTACCAAATCATAGTCCATTTTTGAACGGGCGATTTTGGTGTACATGCTTTCATTGGTTTCAAATGTATAATATTCGAGCGTGATTTTTTCGCCATATGTTTGGAAGTAATAATCTTCAAAGCCTGCTAAGACATCTTCATCAATATAGTCCTGCCAGTTATATACTTTTAAGACATTGCTTCTGCCTGTACATCCCATAAGCATAAAACTTGACAAAGCAAGCATGATCGCTAATATAACAGCTAATTTTTTCATTTTATTCTACTGCCTCCCTGTCAGAATGTCTTTGCTTTTTGTTGGAATAGATGTTGATCGCGATCAATACAGTCAAAACCACCACGAAAATTATAGTAGACAAAGCTCTCAATGAAGGGGTAAGTCCTGCACGCGCCGCATCTTTATATACAAAGGTAGATATAGTTTCTACTCCGCCATTGGTATAATTGCTGATAACAAAGTCATCCATACTCAATGTAAGCGCCAATACAAAACCAGTAATCATACCAGGCACAAGCTGAGGAATCATTACTTTAAACAAAGCCTTGGTAGGAGTCGCCCCCAAATCCAATGCTGCTTCATAAAGGTTTGGATCAAGTGAAGAAAGTTTAGGCATAACGCTTAACACTACATAAGGGGTACAGATTACGATATGTGCAAGCAATAATGTTCCATATCCTTGAGGAATATTTAATGTCGCTGTGAACAGCAACAATGCGCTTGCTGTCACTATATCGGCATTCAAAATGGTTATTTGATTGACGCCGCTAATTATAGTTTTAGGCGCTTTTCTCATGCTGTATATTCCTACTGCGCTTATTGTGCCTATTAGTGTAGCAATTGTGGCAGCACTTAGCCCAATTATGACTGTATTAGCAACAGCTCTCAAAATGGCTTCGTTTTGGAAAAGTTCTATATAAAGATTAACTGAAAAACCTGTCCATACGCCAAAAGCCTTTGATTCAGTAAAAGACAATACCATCAAAAACAAAATGGGCAAATACATTAAAAATAACATTATTACTACAAAGCTTCTTGCCAAAATCTTTTTTACCATAGCCCACCCCTTGCAGTCGTTCCGCGTGAAAATTTGTTAGTTACCCACATTGACAATCCAATCATCAATAGCAGTATCAAGGACATTGCGCTGCCTATATTCCAGCTGTCATATGTGAACCACAAATCAATAAAGTTACCAAATAGTTTTATTTTGTTATTGCTCAAAATATCGCTTATAGCCAGAGTTGACATTGAAGGCATAAATACCATAAGCGCACCGCTTATTACACCAGGCACAGAAAGCGGAACAATTGTCTTTAAAAACACCTTGTTGGGACTTGCTCCCAAATCCTGCGACGCTTCTATAAGCGATCTGTCAATACCTTTTAGTTCAGTATAAATAGGCAAAATCATAAACGGCAAGAAATCATAAACCAAGCCTGTTATTACTGTAAAGTAACCCATTTGAATTCCTACATATTCAAACAAGAACTTGATTGACAATGTTCTTAACAAAAAGTTAACCCACATCGGCAAAACGAATAAAAATATTATGATTTTGGGAAAACCGTATTTTGCCTGGCTTAAAATATATGCTATCGGATATCCTATAAGCATACAAACGCCTGTGGTTATCAAAGCAATCAAAAATGATTTTAAAAATACCCATATTGTGCCATCTGAGAAAATTACGGCAAAATTGCTTATTGAAAAGCCGCCATTTTCATCCATAAAGGCATAGACCAAGACTAAGATCAAAGGAAAAACCACAAACACTGCCAAAAATATTACATAAGGAATGGCAAACTGTTTGCGTGTCATTTTAAAATTAAGCTTCATCTACACCCTCCTCTACAATCGGTGCAGGCTCCAACTTGATATTTTCAGGCATTACCGAAATTCCTACACGGTCGCCCATATCCCATTCGTACGGAGTGTCAGCAAAGATCTGATCATCGTCATCAGTATCAATAGTAACTTGATAATAAGTTCCTTTATACACAATGCTCGAAATATTACCACCGATAATACCGTCTGATTCGTCATCGTGAATAATAACTTTGTCAAACTCAATTTTCGCCTTAACTCTTTGTCCAACTTCAAAATTATCTGTATTTGTTTCAAATTCGCCGCCGCAGATATTTACTCGTCCGTCTTCTACTTCGGTTATAAACTCATTGATGATTTTCATCTTTTTCATGATATGGATATCTTGAGGAGCGATAGATAGACCTACTTCCTTTCCTATTTCGTAGCCATTAACACTGCGTACAGAAAATTCATAGTCGTTGGCAAGCACATCCATGTCATAATGTTCGCCTTTAAAGATGCTGGAAATTACCTTTCCTTTCAAAATGCCTTTTTCGTCGTTAGCGTCATATATTGCAATATCTTCTGGTCTTAATACCAAGTCAACAGGTTCATTCTTTTCAAAACCTTTATCTACGCACTTAAACACTTCTCCAGCAAACTTTACCTTGTAATCTTCAAGCATTATACCGCTTAAGATATTGCTTTCGCCGATAAAGTTAGCAACAAATGCATTAGAAGGTTCATCATAAACCTTTTTAGGCGTGCCTATCTGCTGGATAGCACCGTCTTTCATAACGATAACTGTATCAGACAATGTAAGCGCTTCTTCTTGGTCATGAGTTACATAGATGAAAGTAATACCTAATTCTTTATGCATACGCTTGAGTTCGATTTGCATATCCCGTCTCATTTTCAGATCAAGCGCGCTCAACGGTTCGTCAAGCAACAATACTTCGGGTTCATTGACTAATGCTCTTGCTATTGCAACTCTTTGCTGTTGACCGCCGCTTAGGCTGTCAACATATCTATGTTCATAGTCCTCTAAGTTAACAAGTTTTAAGGCTTTTTTGACCTTTTCTCTGATTTCATCTTTGGTATAATGTCTATATATTTGCTTTCCTTTTTTATCCTGACCATTAGGTATTTTTTTGAGTTTTAGTCCAAAAGCAACATTCCCAAAAACATTTAGATGCGGAAATAAGGCATATCTTTGGAATACAGTGTTAACTTTTCTCGAATGCGGCGGAGTATCAGTAACATCCACGCCTTCTATAAACACCTTTCCGCTGGTAGGCTTTTCAAAGCCGGCAATCAATCTAAGAGTTGTAGTTTTACCGCAGCCAGACGGTCCCAAAAAAGTTACAAACTCTCCCCTTCTAATATTAAGATTCACATCGTCAACAACGGTTATCCCGTCAAAAACCTTGACTAGATTTCTCAACTCGATAATCTTATCGGCTTTGAATCTTTCTCTTTCTGCCATTTTGGATCTCCTATTAACATAGTATTTTATATTTTTATTTTTTTAATATATAAAAGCACCCCAAATTTTTAATTTGAAGTGCTTTTGTCTATTTAGTTCAAATCAAAAGTTTGGAGGTGAGCTTACCCATATTATTTGGGCATTGGTTTTTCCTACATTCTCAATGTAATGTATTTTGTCTGCGGTATAATAAAAAGTATCTCCTTTTTTAAGCTCATAGCTCTTTCCGCCTATATTAAGCATTACCGTGCCGTTTAATATATATCCAAACTCCTCTCCTTCATGGGGCATATCTTCATCCATTTTAGCTCCAGGATTGAGTTCCAAAATTATAGGCTCCATTTCGTTTTTTTGGCTGTTGGTCACAAGCCAGATTATTCGATGATCTTCGGCTAGCTTTTCAAAATAATCGGCATTAGTAAAAACAACCTTTTCTTCTTCCTTAATTCCGCCAAAAAAACTCTTGATGTTGCTTCCCAAAGCAAGTAAAATAGTTTCTAGCGTGGCAATTGACGGGCTTGTAAGGTCATTCTCTAATTGTGAGATGTAACCCTTAGTAAGCTCGCATCTGTCTGCTAATTCTTCTTGTGTAAGCCCTGCTTTGAGCCTCAATTCTTTGAGTTTTACGCCTATATTCATTGCTTTCCTCGTTATTAAACAGAGTTTAGCAAAACTAAACTAGCTGTTTAGTGCGTTTAGTATTTTTAAACCGACTGTTTAGTAAAAATAAACATAGTGAATATAGCAGGTTTTAATATATTTGTCAATAAGAAATATATAAAATTTAAAAAAATATATAAAAAACTATATTTTTGGCTGTGACATGTTTGTGACAATGGCGTTACTATATTGTATATGAATTGTGTTAATCTGAAATCAAAAAATTATGTAGTTTTATTAAAAAAATGTCTTTGGGAGTGAAAAATGGAAAAAACTAAGATCATGATTGCAGATGACGAGGCCAAGCTTCGTACCTTGATTAAAGATTGGCTTACAGACGCCGGATATGAAGTAGTAGAAGCAGAAGACGGAAAAGTTGCGCTTGAAAAGTTTGAACAGCAGCCTGATATAAAACTTATAATTTTGGATGTAATGATGCCTTATATAGACGGTTGGAAGGTGTGCAAAGAAATCAGAAAAAAATCTACTGTGCCTATAATTATGCTTACTGCCAGAAGTGAAGAAATGGATGAGCTTGAAAGTTTTGAAAAGGGTGCCAATGACTATATTCCCAAGCCTTTTTCTTTGGCTGTTCTCTTAGCAAGAATAAAAGCCCGTTTGGAAATGGACTACAATAACAGCAATGTAATAGAACATGGCGATTTAAAAATTGATATAGATACGCACAAAGTTATTCTAGCCGGTAAAGAGATCGACCTTACACCTATCGAGTATGAATTATTATTGCATCTAGCTAGAAATTACGGCAAGCTGTTTACCCGCGAAAAGCTGTTAACTCAAGTATGGGGCTATGATTATTATGGCGGCGACCGTACTGTTGACACGCATGTGGGCAGACTTAGAATAAAGCTAGGCGAATACGGCGACAAGTACATAAAGACTGTACGCGGATACGGCTATAAATTTGAAATCTAAAAAAACTTAAATTATTGGAAGTAATCATTTTTGAGATTTAAAACACTTTGGTTAAGATTGTTTTTACATTTTGGCTTGGTGCTAGTACTCTTTGGAGTACTGGTTACGCTTGCCCAGCAGATTTTCTTGACAACGATTCAACTTAATCGTACAAAAGAATTGCTGTCTAATACTGCAAAAGTTATTGTCAGTCAAATAAACACAAAACACATAAGTCCTTATGATATAGAAGGCAAAAAGAACGAGGACCTTTTGAGTATATTGGACGAGCAATCAGCTATTAACAACGTTCAGATAATCATATATAAAGGCGATACGATTTTTTATCCTTTAGATAATATAGGAGAAATCACGTCAATTACTACTAAAGCAAGTGATTCTGACAGCTATGGCACTTTTTATGAAAAGGTGGGCGAAGATAAAAGAAGAGGCATTTCTTATCTCGTTTATGTACGAAATATATATCAGGATTATACCGGCTACAAGCTTGAACTTAGAACTCATCTGACAACTATTCAGCAAAGTGTTGATTTGACTAATTATTTTACTAGGATTGTAAGTATTGCAGCTATATTCCTTTCACTCATCTGGGCTTTTTTGTTTTCACGAATTTTTACTAAGCCAATTGTCAGCATGAACAAATTGACTTATGAGCTGGCTAATCTCAATTTTGACCATAAGCTTGAAATAGATCGAAGCGATGAATTGGGACAGTTGGCGGAAAATATAAACAGCATGAGCGATAAGCTCAAAGCCTCAATGTACGAACTCAAGATAAAAAACGAGCAGCTGACAAAAGAGCTAGAACGAGAAAAAGGTCTTGAGACAATGAGAAAGAAGTTTGTGTCTGATGTCAGCCATGAATTAAAAACTCCTCTTTCTATAATTCAAGGTTACGCCGAAGCGCTAAAGGCTTCCGTTTCAAAATCGGCTGAAAAACGAGAATATTATTGCGATGTCATTATGGACGAAACGGCCAAAATGACCAAATTGGTACATGATCTTCTCAATTTGTCACAATATACTAGCGGTACGTTTTCTATCGAACCGTCTTTGTTTAAGATAGATGAACTTGTATGTTCTGTTGCAGATAGATATTCAACGTTAATTGGACAAAAGGAAATAAATCTTCAAACTCATCTTGAGCCTTGTGAAATCTATGCTGATCCTTTACGCATAGAACAAGTCATAAACAACTATCTTAATAATGCAATAAGCCATACTGACGAAAATCGTCAGTTGGTAATTATCGGCAAAGTTTTGGACAGTGAGTTTTATAGAGTGTCAGTTTTTAACAGCGGAAAACCCATATCAAATGAGGACTTAGAAAAAGTTTGGATACCGTTTTATAAAGCCGACAAAGCAAGGAGCCGCAGTGAAGGCAGATACGGCATAGGACTTAGCATAGTTAAAGCTATAATGGAAGCGCATAAAGGAAGATACGGCGTTAATAATGTTCCAAACGGTGTTGAATTTTATTGTGATATTCCAATAAAGAAAAAATAAAAATATCAGGATTGACACAAACTTTTCAATCTTATGTCAAATATAAGATTTATAATTATTTATACTATTATCTAGGAGTATAGGATGACAAAAAAACAATCTAGTTCAAACATTGCCAAGCCTTTTTTTGTTCCTGA